>JABDDX010000018.1 GCA_013287375.1 Bacteroidota bacterium
TTTGGAGGGGATTTGTTTTGGCCCAACACATATTACAAACTCGCCTTTTACGGGGTGGGTTTCATAATAGGTTTTTACTTCTTCAACGGTGCCACGTACTGTTTCCTCAAACATTTTGGTTAGCTCGCGCGATACAGAGATCAGGCGGTCGGCGCCAAAATAGGTGATCATTTCATCCAGCGTTTTTAATAAACGGTGAGGGGATTCATACAATATAATGGTGCGTTCTTCCAGGGCTAAAAACTTATAACGTGTTTGGCGACCTTTTTTCAGCGGCAGAAATCCCTCGAAACAAAATTTATCTGTCGGGAAACCGGAGTTAACAAGGGCTGGTACAAAGGCTGTTGCGCCGGGTAAGCATTCAACAGCCAGATCATTTTTTAACGCTTCGCGGACCAGGAAAAAACCCGGATCTGAAATAGCTGGCGTACCCGCATCTGATATTAAAGCAACGTTTTTGCCTTCTTTTAAAAATTTAACTATTTCGAGTGACGATTGATGTTCGTTATGCTGATGATGCGAAAATACCTTTTGATGGATGTCGAAATGCTTCAGCAGCGGGGCAGAGGTGCGCGTGTCCTCGGCCAAAATCAGGTCGGCCTCCTTTAAAATACGGATGGCTCTAAAGGTCATGTCCTCCAGGTTACCTATGGGGGTGGGTACTAAGTAAAGTTTGCCTTGCTGGTTCATGGGTTATAGTTCATAGTTCATGGTAGCTTCGGTTTTTAGTGATCGGTAATGTTCATTAAGATTAGGCTTAATCAATAGGTTTCGCAATTTGCTATGAACCATCAACTATAACCTATGAACTTTTTACCATCAACAATCAACCATCATCTATGAACTAATTATATCTTTGCCTAAAAAATAAAATAATGCTGCAAGTTAGTTATATCCGCGATAACAGGGAACAGGTTTTAGAACGTTTAGCTGTAAAAAATTTTAAACAGCCGCAATTGGTTGATGAAATTATTGAACTGGATGAAAAACGCCGTCAAACACAAAACCAAATGGATAGTGTATCGGCCCAAGCTAACTCCGCTGCAAAACAAATTGGCGAGCTGATGCGTGCCGGCAAAAAGGATGAAGCCGAAACCATCAAAGCCAATACCGGTGCATGGAAAGAAGAAATAAAAACTTTGGGTGATGCCTTAACTGCAACTGAAGAGGAATTGCAGCAAAAGATAGTATTACTGCCAAACTTGCCGCATAGCTCTGTACCAAAAGGCACAACCCCTGAGGAAAATGAGGTAGTATTAGAGAATGGCGCTAAGCCAAATTTGCACGAAGGCGCTTTACCGCATTGGGAACTTGCCACTAAATATAATTTGATTGATTTTGAGCTGGGTGTTAAAATAACCGGCGCGGGTTTCCCGGTATATAAAGGCAAAGGCGCTAAGTTGCAACGCGCACTTATCGCTTACTTTTTGGATGAGGCAGAAAAAGCGGGTTACAGCGAAGTGATGCTGCCGTTATTGGTTAACGAAGCATCAGGTTTTGGAACCGGGCAATTACCGGATAAAGAGGGACAGATGTATTTTGTGGGGCAGGATAATTTATTCCTGATACCTACTGCCGAGGTGCCTATTACCAACTTATACCGTGATGTGATTTTAAAGGCTGATGAGCTGCCGGTGAAGAATTGTGGATATACGCCATGCTTCCGCCGTGAAGCGGGCTCATATGGCGCGCACGTACGTGGACTGAACCGTTTACATCAGTTTGATAAGGTGGAGATAGTGCAGGTGGTGCATCCGGATACTTCATATGAGGTATTGGAAGGCATGAGCGCGCATGTACAGGGCCTATTGAAGAACTTAGACTTACCATACCGTGTACTACGTTTATGCGGTGGTGATATGGGCTTTACCGCAGCCTTAACTTATGATATGGAAACCTGGAGCGCCGCGCAACAACGCTGGTTGGAGGTGTCATCGGTATCAAACTTCGAGACTTTCCAGGCGAACCGTTTAAAATTACGTTTCCGTAATGCAGAGGGTAAAACTCAGCTTGCCCATACCTTAAATGGCAGTGCATTGGCGTTACCACGTATAGTTGCCACTTTGCTGGAAAATAACCAAACTAAGGATGGTATTAAAATACCAGAGGTATTGGTGCCATACACAAAATTTGAGTGGATCAATTAAGGGATTTTACCGGCTAAAAGCGGTTAAAAAGATTCTTTTACGGGTGATTTTCGGGCGATGAGCGGTCGGAAATTGCCCCTTTTTATGTTTTATACTGTTTTTTTAGGTAGAAATACAGCAGAAATCGGGAGAAAAGGCTTAGTTATGTACGTTTGACAGCGTGCCTAAAACCGGTCTTTCTAACATCTCGGTGAAAATACTGAAGATATTTTTACTTTTTTGGATGGCTCTCAGCTCTTCTTCGTACACAAAAAAATCAACGCCAATCGCTTTTAACAGGCTATCTGCCTTTGGCTCTACCTTTGATTTATAGCAGCAGATCTTGATTTTACTATAGAAATTGTTGGTTCTGATCCTGCGAATAATCTTTTCCAGATCATTGCTAATGAAATTATAGTCAAAAACGATAAGGTTAGGGGTTAATTCGTAGATAGATGGGAAGATATTATTTATGGTATGGATATGCCTAACGTTCTTATAGTCAGCAGTTAACTGATGCGAAGATATTTCCGGTGCAACTAAAAGCACCTTCTTAAAACGGGTACGAATCATGCTTAGACAATTAGGTTTTTAAATATAGGATGTAAAAATCACATTGTCAAGCAGTTATTAAATAAATTTAGAAAGATTAAAATTTATTTACGATTTCTTAACATTTATTAAAACAAATTGCCCAATAAATTGCGATGATGAACATTCTATCGCCCGTATACGCTTAATGTATTTCAGAAGTTACTCAAAATGTGTGAATTAGGTAAATATTTTTATTTAACTATTTCAAACACCGCATTTACCTGGAAATTCAGCTTAATCGTCTTGAAATCGATGTCGGAAACTGGAGCTGAAGCCATGCTAACCGACATGGTTTTTGCCATATACATTCGGGGTTGCGGGTAGTTACTGTTATCTACTTCGGTAATACTAATCGGGTCGCCCAACTTGGCGCCGATACCGTTTAGGAGGTAAGTAGCTTTATCTCTTGCTGCAAGCAGCGCTTTTAGCTTTAATTGGTTTTTTAGCTCATCTGCTTTTGAGTATTCGTAGCTATCGATATTTGTAGATTGTATGCCTTTAGGATCAACTGCGCTTAGTATCTGATCGAATTTATTCAGGTCATTTAATTTTAAACTGTACTGTTTGCTCGCTAAAAAATCAGGAAATTTCTTTTTCTGATAGTTATTGTTCCAGGCAGATATATTGTTGATGGTAAAGTTTTCCTTAGGTATACCGGCCTCTTTTACAGCGGTTTCCAGTTGGTTTTCCAGTTGATCAATGGTAACCCGCGTTTTACCGTTCATGTATTCCTGTAGTGATATAGATACATAAATTACATCGGGTGTAACCTCCTGTTCTGCAGTACCGCTCACTTCAATTTTGCGGCGCAGATCAACATTTTGAGCGAAGGTAGAATAGGTAAATGCAAAAAATGCAATAAGGATGAATAACTTTTTCATAATTGTTTATTTGTACAGGTATGACGGCTTGAACAAAGATATAGTTTAACGGTTCACAAATTAAACCACATTATCCCAATAAAGTTTGGTGACTATAGATAATTCTGAAGTGAAATTCTCAGAATATCGATCAATTCGGGGGCGTTGAATTGATAATTATCCTCGATATCTAAAACAATAATCAGTTTTGAAGCAATGGCTAATGGGAAATTCTGCTCTAATATTTTACGGTGTTTGCGCTCCATCACAAAAACAAAATCAGCCCAGGCAATCATTTTCTGGTTGACTTTAATACGAGCTTTATCACTTGTGCCGGCAGATTTTGCCGAATGTGTCGCATGATTTTTAAACAGTAGCTCAGCTGTTGGGCTGCGCCACTGGTTTTTGCTGCAAATAAATAGGAGGTTGGGCAATTATTAATAAAAGCCCTGGAGATCTACCGTAAAATCAAGAACTGAGTTAGCAGGGATAGTTACTGTGCCATCTTGCTCAACTGAACCGTACCCAAGTGCAGATGGTACAATTAATCTTATCCTTGCAAAAGGAGCAGCACCGGTAGTGCCAAGAAGAGGAACGCCGATTTGTATACCTTTCACAAACGTGGATAAGGTATCCGTATAGGTTGCTGCTGTCTGAAATTCAGTGCCATTAAGCAATTTACCCGTTACGGCTATTTTTACGTTATTAGTATCTGTTGGGTGAGCGCCCGGATTTTGCGTTATTATTTTGTAATATAAGCCGGATGGGTCTTTTGTGAGGCTATCTATATTATTAGCTTTTATATAAGCCTGTATTTTCAGATCATCAATTGTAGCCTGCCTGGTATCGTTAAATGATTGTTTTTTGCATGCAGTAAATAGAATGATAAGTAATCCGGATAGTAAAAGTATTCTCTTCATATTGTTGTATAACGCTATAACTGATTTTTTGAGTGAAAATTATATACTGTATTAATTTTAACAGTTTATATTAATGGTGCCAAGTTAATAAAAAACATTTTATGCATGCTTACCCAATTTTTGCAGATACTGTAATTTTATTGTTAGGAAAGCCGCTAGCATTATTAATTACTGAAACTAACCAGTTGAATAGTAAATATCAGTACTGAATTGTTTGGTATTGTCGGGCTTGGTGAATTATCGCCATAGCCATAACGTGATGGTAATAAAAGCATTATGGTGCCACCTGTATTAATAAATGGTACACCTATTTGCCAACCTGTAATCAAATCAGCTAATGGAGATGCTATATTACCTTCGGGTGCAAATACGGTTCCGTTAAGCAGCGTACCCTGGTAATTAACATTTACTGAAGATTTAGCCGTTGGATATGCGCCTGTACCTGCCGCGATTATTTTATAATAGATGCCTGAAGACGAATCTTTTTTTACACTATCAATGTTATGTGATGATATATAGGCTTTTATTAATCCATCATCAATAATAGCTTGTTGTGCTGCGCTAACTGTTGGGGTGCTTTTTTTGCAGGATACAAACCCAATAGTTAGTATCGACAGGATTATTATAAAAGTTTTTTTCACTATTAAAGGGGTAATGTAGTGGTTATTTTAAGTTCGTTTAGTTGAGCATCTGATATACTTGATGGCGTATCGATCATTACATCGCGACCTGAATTGTTTTTAGGGAACGCGATAACATCACGGATTGAATCCAATCCCGCGAAAATAGAGCATAACCTGTCGAAACCGAAAGCGATACCACCATGCGGAGGTGCGCCGTACTCAAAGGCATCCATCAAAAAGCCAAATTGTTTTTGAGCCTCTTCCGGTGAAAAGCCCAGGTGCTTAAACATTAAGGCTTGTAAAGTCCTGTCGTGTATACGAATAGAACCACCCCCAATTTCAGTACCGTTAATTACCAAATCGTAGGCATTAGCACGTACTTCGCCGGGTTCAGTATCCAGCATGGCTATATCTTCCGGTTTTGGTGAGGTGAACGGGTGGTGCATGGCGTGGTAACGCTCAGTTTCCTCGTCCCACTCTAATAACGGGAAGTCCAACACCCAAAGTGGCGCGAAATCATTTTTATTACGCAAACCTAAACGGGTTCCCATTTCAAGGCGTAGCTCGTTCATTTGCTTGCGTACTTTTTGGCTTGGGCCGGCTAATATCAGGATCAAATCGCCCGGTTCAGCACTTAATGCGGCAGCAAGGTTGGTCAGGTCATCTTCACCATAGAATTTATCTACAGATGATTTTAACGTACCATCAGCACCGTAACGACAGTAAATTAATCCTGTAGCGCCAATTTGCGGGCGTTTTAACCATTCGGTTAATTCATCCAGTTGCTTGCGGGTGTATTCGGCGCAACCTTTGGCGTTGATGCCTACTATCAGTTCGGCGTTATCAAATATGCTGAAGTTTTTGCCTTTCATGATGCCGTTTAATTCTACAAACTCCATCCCGAAACGAAGATCTGGTTTGTCTGAACCATATAAACGCATGGCATCAGCATATTGCATGCGTGGGAATTTGATCAGGTCGATACCTTTAACTGTTTTAAACAGGTGGCGGGTAAGGCCTTCAAATATGTTTAATATATCTTCCTGGGTGATGAAGGATAGCTCACAATCAATCTGGGTAAACTCAGGCTGGCGGTCAGCTCTTAAATCCTCATCCCGGAAACATTTTACGATCTGGAAATAACGGTCGAAGCCGCTTACCATCAATAATTGCTTAAATGTTTGCGGTGATTGAGGCAATGCATAAAACTCGCCCGGGTTCATGCGGCTTGGCACTACGAAGTCACGAGCACCTTCGGGGGTTGATTTGATCAATACCGGGGTTTCTACCTCGATAAAATCAAGACCGTCTAAATATTTACGTATTTCCTGAGCCATTTTGTGGCGCAGCATCAGGTTGTTGCGTATCGGGTTACGGCGCAAATCCAGGTAGCGGTATTTGGCGCGTAATTCTTCGCCACCGTCGGTTTCATCTTCAATGATGAACGGTGGCGTTTTTGATGAATTTAGTATCTCTATATCAGTAACAGCAATTTCAATATCGCCGGTTACCATTTTTGCATTTTTGCTGGTACGTTCAATTACTTTACCGGTAACCTTAATAACAAACTCGCGACCTAAGCCTTTAGCTTTTTCGCGCAGGGTTGCATCGTTATCAGTATTTAAAACCAATTGAGTTAAGCCATAGCGGTCGCGCACATCAATAAATGTGGTAGCCCCCAAATCGCGCGATTTTTGTACCCATCCGCATAAAGTAACGGTTTCGCCTAAATTGCTGATGGTTAATTCGCCGCAGGTATGTGTTCTTAGCATAGTACGTATTTATAAAGTTTGCAAAAGTAGTTTTTTTAGTCGGAAGAGGAAAGTTGAAAAACAAGGAATTAAAAACCTATAATTTAAGCTTGGCAGGATTACGCCTGCTATCCCAAATGGTTAAAATAGTAATGTTATCAGCATGATTGCTGTAATAGATGAGGTAGTCGATCACAATTATAAATCTTACTTCAGGAAACTCAGTTGGCTTACCTATTTCAGGAGCTTGCGCTATTAGCTTAATATGATTTGAGATTGATTTATAAAGTTTTGCGCTATATACTTTCGATTTGTTTCTGTTGGCCCAATATTCTAAAATTTCTAATCTGTCTTGCTGAGCTCTAAAGGTCCAATTTACTTTTTTAGCCATGCATCGATTTGACTATTTGCCTCTTCGTCTGAGATATATTGGCCGTTTTTTGTTTGTTCCAACGCTTCACGCACAGCTTCAAGTTCTCCCTGACTTATTATATGCGGTTCACGGTTTGGCTCTTCAAGATCGATAATCCATGATAATTCATCGAGCAATTCAATATCATTGGTGCTATTGATCTTGGCTATCAACTTTTCTTTTAATTCAACAACTGTCATAACATCTGCCTTTACTCAAATTTACGGATAATATCACAATTCCGAAATCATTTCTATCTTTGCCCTATAATTCTCAAGGGGTGCCTTGCTTTGAGCAATCAAACTGAAAGACAGGCTGAGATCAAACCCATTGTTGTTTTAGAAGTCGTGATTAAAAATCATCGGCTTGTAAAACGAACATGCACCTGATCCGGGTAATGCCGGCGTAGGGAGAGGTAATAAGTTAAGTGTACTGCATATTCAACCCTTTGGTATGCAGATGGTTTAACAAGTTTTATTTATTCGTATTGAAGAAAAATTTACTCGTGGCGTTATTCGCCTTGCTGTTGCCTGTTTTGGCATCGGCCCAATTCTCTATTTCCGGTAAAGTTACCGACCAGCAAACCGGCGAGCCATTATCAGGCGCTACCATCCGTATTCAAAACTTAAACATTAGCACCAGTTCGGGCACAGATGGCAAGTATAGTTTTACCAGTTTAAAAGCCGACAATTATAGCCTTAAGATAACGTATATTGGCTATCAGGCTACCATCAAAACCATCAACCTGAAAAATAATACCACCGTTAATCTGTCGCTTAATATGGCTACTATATTGAATGATGAGGTTACCGTGAATGCTACCCGGGCGGCCATCAATGCGCCTATCGCTTTTACCAATTTGAGTGGTAAGGATATTCAAAAAAATAACCTTGGTCAGGATCTGCCTTATTTGCTGGATCAAACCCCATCGGTTGTTACTACATCCGACGGTGGTACAGGTATCGGTTATACCTATATTCATATTCGTGGGTCTGATGCTACACGTATCAACGTTACCATTAACGGCATCCCGTATAATGATTCGGAAGAGGAGGGGGTTTATTTTGTAGATATACCGGATATCGCTTCATCTGTAAATGATATACAAATACAGCGTGGTGTGGGTACATCAACCAATGGCGCGGGCGCTTTTGGGGCCAGTATCAACATACAAACCACTACCCGCCGCGATACCGGTTATCTGGAGCTGAACAACTCCGCAGGTTCATATGGTGCTTTAAAGAACACCTTAAACATTGGTACAGGCCTTTTAGGGGGTAAGTTTACTTTTGATGGCAGGTTATCGAGCATCACTTCAAACGGTTATATCGACAGGGCTTCGGCCAACTTGAAATCATACTTTTTGAATGGTGCCTACTACGGCAAAAATACGCTGATCAGGTTAGTAACCTTCGGGGGGACTGAGCATACCTACCAGGCGTGGAATGGCGTGCCCGAGGATAGCATAAAGGCAGGTAACCGAACTTATAATGGTCTTGGTTTAGAGCCCGACGGCAGCTACTATCCAAACCAAACTGATAATTACACACAGATACATTACCAATTATTGGTGGATCAAAAAATATCGGATAAAATATCATTCAGCGGGGCACTGCATTATACGCATGGCTATGGTTATTATGAGGAATATCAAACCGCGGATTCTGTTAAAAATTATGGATTAACGCCAAAACCAAATGATACCACCAGTAATTTAACCCGCCGCCTTTGGTTAAACAATAAATTTTACGGTGTTACTTATAACTTTAAATATCAGCCTAACCATAACTTTAACTTTAATTTAGGTGGTGCTTATAACGAGTATCGTGGGGAGCATTATGACGATATTGAATGGTCGCAACAAAATTTGGGTGTTGGCCCGAATTATCAGTACGAAAGCGATAATGCCTTTAAAACCGACTTCAATATTTATGGCAAGGCCGATTATAAGTTAGGTAAATTCACTTTGTATGCTGATATGCAATACCGCCATATTTATTACTCGTTTCTAGGTTTTAATGATGCCTTGCAAAACGAGCAGGAGCAGGTGAAACTAAACTTTTTTAATCCGAAGGCCGGTATTACTTATCAGATCGACCCGAAAAGTAACATCTACTTATCATTTGGTGTGGGTAACCATGAACCGGATCGTGATGATTATGTACAATCAACGCCCGACAGTCGCCCAAAACCGGAGAACTTAAAAGATTGGGAATTGGGTTACCGTACCACTCAAGGTATATTCACCGGCGGCATCAACGCTTTTTATATGCTGTACTACAACCAGTTGGTAGTAACAGGCGCGCTGAATGATGTAGGCGACCAGATACAAAGCAACGTAAAAAATAGCTTTCGCGAAGGCTTGGAGTTTGATGGCAGGATAAGGCCGAACAAATGGTTTATATGGTCGGCAACGGCATCTTTAAGTGCTAATAAGGTTAAAAACTTTAACCAATACCTGTTTGATTACGATAATAACACAACGGTTGATTATCAATACAAGGAAACAGATATTGCCTTCTCGCCAGATTTTGTGGCTTCCAGCGAAATTGGTTTTATGCCATTTAAAGGCAGCGAAATAGCTTTGATCAGTAAGTATGTAAGCAGGCAGTATCTGGATAATACATCCAATATCAACCCGCCGGGTTATGCACCATCCGATCCTACATCAAACCGCTACCTGAACAGTTATTTTGTAAATAGCCTAAGGTTGAATTATGATTTCAGCATAAAATCGGTTAAAGACATTGGCATCAGCTTGCTGATAAACAATATTTTCAGCGAGAAATATGAATCAAACGGCGCAACCTACCCGGATATAGAAAGCGGCAAAGTGGTTAACTATAATTATTTCTTCCCGCAAGCGCCAATTAACTTTTTAGTTGGATTGAGTTTGAAGTTTTAATCAGTGCGTGTGGGTGCGAGGAGCGTAGCGTGAGGTGCGTTAGGTGCAGAATTTCCGTTTTAGGAGATAGACCAATTCCCCTCTTGAGAGGGGGCGCATTGGGAAGTGAGTTGGCAGGGGTGTGTTTATACAACAATTAGTAGTCGAACACACCCCTGCCCCTCTCAAGAGGGGAACTCGAATCGCTCGCTTTTGAACTTTTAATTTAAACTTCTCTTAACATAAGCATCACGTGAAATTTTTATTACATTACTGATATTTGCACACTAACCCAAAACAATGAAAATTAAACATTTACTTTTAGTAGCGTTTGCATTTATTGCTGTTAATGTATCGGCACAAACAAAAAAGAAAAAAACTATAATAGCTGCATCTGTCGCCCCGGCATCAACTCAGATTCCCCGCCCTAAATTGGTGGTGGGTATTGTGGTTGATCAAATGCGCTGGGATTATCTGTACCGCTTTTATGATCGTTACCAAAACAATGGTTTTAAGCGTTTATTGAACGAGGGTTTTAGCTGCGAAAATACCCAGGTAAATTATATCCCAACCTTTACCGGCCCGGGACATAGTTGTATCTATACCGGATCGGTACCATCTATACACGGTATTGCGGGTAATGATTATATTGTTCAAGCTACTGGAAAATCGATGTATTGTGCGGAGGATAACAGTGTACAAACTGTGGGCAGTGAATCAAAGGCAGGGCAGATGTCGCCGCGTAATTTATTGGTAACTACCGTTACTGATGAGTTGAGGCTGGCAACTAATTTTAGGTCGAAAGTTATAGGTATAGCCTTGAAGGATAGAGGTGGAATTTTACCTGCGGGACATACCGCGAATGCTGCTTATTGGTTTGATGACAAGAGCGGAAATTGGATAACCAGTACCTATTATATGAAGGAATTGCCGCAATGGGCAAAAGACTTCAACGACCAAAAGTTACCTGAAACCTACTTAAAGTTAGACTGGACCTCGCTATATCCTGTAGAAACCTACCTGCAAAGTACTCCAGACGATAGTAAATACGAGGGAAAATTCAATGGAACCGATTCTCCAACCTTGCCAGTAAAAACATCGGCAATTTATAAGAAACTAGGTCTTGGATTGATCCGTTCTACACCTTATGGTAACACCTTAACTATTGATATGGCAGTTGCCGCCATAAACGGCGAGCAATTGGGCCAGGGCGATCAAACTGACTTTTTAGCGATGAGCTTATCGTCACCGGATTATATCGGCCATCAGTTTGGTATTAACGCAGTGGAGATTGAAGATACTTACCTGCGTTTAGATCGTGATATTGCTAACTTCCTTACTTTCTTAGATGCTAAAGTGGGTAAAGGTAACTATACCGTTTTCCTTACTGCGGATCATGGTGCGGCGCATAATACCGCGTTTTTGAATGACCACGATATTCCGGCAGGTGTGTGGGACGAAGCATCGGTTTTGAAAGATATGAACAAGATGCTGATGGATAAATACAAGACAGATTCGTTAGTTTTGAGCCTGAACAATTACCAGGTAAACTTTAACTACCGCATTGTAAACTACCTGCATATTGATCAGGATGAACTTAAAAAGGAGTGCATCAAATACCTGCAACAACAACCAGAAATTGAATATGCGGTAGATATGACTAAAGTAGCTTCGTCCAGCATTCCTGAGCCGCTGCGTGAGCGCATTATCAACGGCTATAACGCTAAAAATAGCGGCGCTATACAGATCATATTAGATCCGGCATGGTTTACTGGTCATGGTTCGGGTGATGGTGGCCCAACGGGTACTACGCACGGCACCTGGAATCCTTATGATAACCATATTCCGCTGGTATTTATGGGTTGGGGTATACAACACGGTACAGCGGTACGTGAAGTCCATATGACGGATATTGCACCAACCATTGCCGCTTTGTTGCACATACAAGCACCAAATGGTTGTATTGGTGTGCCGATACCGGAAGTGTTTAAGAAGTAAAAATTGTCTGAACCGTGATTCGCATGATTAATGGATTTAGAGGATAATTAAGCATAATATAAAAATCAAGGGAATCGTTTAATCCCATAAAATCAAGGTTCAGACAAATGAAAAAATACATATCGAAATTCCACTATCTAACACAAGACTTGCTTAACCGCAGCCATGTTGAACAAGCAGAAATAGCCTGCGCCGCAGGAGCTAACTGGCTGCAATACCGTTGCTTAACCAAAACAGATGAAGATCTGATAGAGGAAATTAACCAGATAGCCGAGATCTGCGATGAATGGGGAATGACGCTGATCATCACTAATCATTATCATTTGTTAGATCAGGTTGACGCGCAGGGTGTTCACATTGAGGATTTTGAGGCTGACTTGAAAACGATCCGCGAGCATATTGGGGAAGATAAGACACTGGGAACTTCGGCTACCAATATTAAAGACCTGTTAAGAGTACAAGCCACCGGAGTTATTGATTATTGCGGTTACGGTCCGTTCGCGCATACGGATACCAAGCCGAATAACAAACCACTGCTTGGGTTTGAGGGTTATCGCCTGGTGGCAGAGCAGTCTATTGAGATCCCTGTAATAGCCGTAGGAGGCATACAATTAGTTGACGTTGATGTTTTATTAGCCACAGGTGGTATTTATGGTATAGCCGTATCAGCAGCGGTAAACAAGGCTGTTGACCCGGGCAGGGCGATTAAGGAGTTTTATAAGATTTTGTATTAAATATATTGCCCGTTTAAGCGTCCTGGCTTGAACGAAATAATGTATTAAGCGTCCACGCTTAACTTAATCGCAAGCGTGGACGCTTGCATTTGCTGTGTTTCAATTGTGGACACTTGAAACGGCATTGGTGACGTTTTCAGTCACCTCCCCGCCATAGTTCAAACTTTATTATCGTATTAAAATCAGTCTGCGTAAATTTGCGGCTCAATTACTGACACTAATATTATGAGAGTTGCAATAAACGGTTTCGGGCGGATAGGAAGAATATTTTTAAGGAATGTGTTAAGCAAGCCTGATATTCAAGTTGTTGCTATAAACGATTTAACCGATACTCATACGCTAGCTCATTTATTTAAGTATGATTCCGTTCACCGTGGCTTTAAGGGTACGGTAACCGCTGATGATGAGCATCTTTACATCAATAACCAAAAAATAAGAATACTATCAGATCGCGAGCCCTCAAACCTTCCCTGGAAAGAAATGGACATCGATCTGGTGATAGAATCAACCGGGAAATTCATCACCCGCCAGGGGGCAGAGCAGCATTTAACTGCGGGCGCTAAGCAGGTTATTATATCGGCGCCATCAGGCACTAAGAATGTTCCTACGGTAGTTTTGGGGGTGAATGATGGTGAGGTTGATTTGCATTCACCGATTCTTTCCAATGCCTCATGTACCACCAATAACGTAGCCGTTATGGTGAAAATATTGGATGAAAACTGGGGTATTATTGATGGCTATATCACCACCGTACACTCCATGACAGGCGACCAAAGCCTGCATGATGCGCCACATAAGGATTTGCGCAGAGCGAGGGCTGCATCGGCCTCTATTATCCCAACAACAACAGGAGCAGCAAAGGCTGTAACCGCTATTTTTCCTCATTTAGATGGACGATTAGGCGGTGCCGGAATACGTGTGCCAGTACTAAATGGCTCATTAACAGATTTTACCTGTAGCCTTAAAAAACTGCCAACGGTTGAGGAGATTAATACGGCATTTAAGCAAGCAGCTGCCGGTGCTATGGAGAATATTTTAGAGTATACCGAAGATCCAATCGTATCTACCGATATATTGGGCAACCCTCATAGTTGCATTTTTGACGCGCAGCTAACCTCGGTAGTAGGCGGCCTGGTAAAGGTTGTTGGCTGGTATGATAACGAGATGGGCTATTCCAGTCGTTTGGTTGATCTGGCGCAGAGGATCAGCGAGTTATAATTATTTTAGAGATAGATACAATATACTTGTACTTGTTGTAGTAGCAGGGTAATCCTTGCCAAAATAAACAAACGAACTAAAGCTTATCTTATCAGTAATAACAGCATTTACAGAATCTTTTTCGGCAGTAGCCAGTTGGGCATTATTGTAAACTTTGGTAAAGATGAATGGACGCTCAACGGTAATATTCTTCATACTAGTGCCATTAATGGTGGTATCGGTTATGGTTTTGGTAACATTATTCAGGTTGTCGTCGGCCCAATCATAGGTATAATCGCCATACTGGTCGTACGCATTATAGTTGAAATTCTTTAGTAACGAACCGCTGAAATCTTGGGTTAAATGCAATGCGTAAGAAAGGTTTAATCCGTTAGGAGGAATAAACAAACTTACATTCTCATAATAGATCATCTTAAGCGTGTCGCCGCTTACACTGGTTACCACGTATTGAATTGGGGCGTTAAACTTTATTTCGTGTATCAAAACTTCTGTATCGATAGCCGCGTTCTTCATCGAGTTGACACTCGTTTTCTTGCAACTGAATGCGGAAATTAATATCAGTATTGGGAAAATGTGTTTAAGGTATCGCATTTGCTTAAACATAAGCAATATGCGTGCTACAAGTTTAATTTGAATCTATTTTGCTATAAAGTTTACTTATAAAAATCGAGCGCAAATTCACTATAATTGCCGTTCGGGCATATAATACCCACTTTGTGAAATTTTCACAACAATAAAAAATGATAAAATTTATTAAACCCACTGATGTACTGCAGGTTCGTAATATTGTTCTGCGTGAAAATAAGCTTACACCTGATGAATGCCGTTTCCCTACCGACGAGATCGAGGGTGCGTTTCATTTAGGATATTATGATGGTGATACCCTGGCTACTGTGGTATCGCTACATCCCCAAAACTATGGCGAACTTATTGGCAATGGCTACCAGCTGCGTGGTATGGCAACATTGGCTGAGTATCGTGGCAAAGGTTTTGGTAAAATTATAGTGGATTATGCTGTAAACTATCTGCAACAAAAAAATGCAAACTATATATGGTGCAATGCCCGTAAGGTAGCTTCAAAGTTTTATCACGATTGTGGTTTCGAAATAATTTCCGATGAATTTGAGATCAAAGGCATTGGCCCGCACTATGTTATGAGCCGCCAATTATAGTGGTAACATTTAATTAAAACAGCTTTTTTACTTTTACGTTCAGGATTTAGAATTAAAATGCTGAATTTGGCGCCCGATTACATTTTAGAAGAAACAATATGAAAACCATAGATCAAATAAGTTTTGCCGGAAAACATGCCCTTATCCGTGTGGATTTTAACGTTCCTTTGGATAAGGACTATAATATTACCGACGATAACCGTATGACGGCTGCCCTGCCTACCATCAAAAAAATATTAAATGATGGTGGTGCGGTAATACTGATGTCGCACTTAGGTCGCCCAAAAGGTGGCCCTGAGGAAAAATATTCATTGAAGCATCTGGTGCCTCATTTGTCTGATCTGTTGGGTCAGCAGGTAGAGTTTGCCAATGATTGCATTGGCGCAGAGGCTATTGAAAAAGCAAAAAAACTAACTAAAGGCGAAGTGCTTTTGTTAGAGAACCTGCGTTTTTATCCAGAAGAAGAAAAAGGCGATGTTGACTTCGCTAAAAAATTAGCTGCTCTGGGCGATGTTTATGTGAATGATGCCTTTGGTACCGCTCACCGTGCACACGCTTCAACAGCGGTTATAGCGCAATTTTTCCCTGATGCCAAATACTTTGGTTACCTAATGGCTGGTGAACTTGCCAACGCTGAAAAAATATTAAACAATGCCCCTAAGCCTTTTACGGCAATTATGGGCGGTTCAAAAGTATCTGATAAAATTGAACTGATAGAAAAACTGCTTGATAAGGTGGATAACCTGATTATTGGTGGTGGTATGGCTTACACATTTGCTAAAGCAGATGGTGGCAATATAGGTACTTCACTGGTTGAAGCCGATAAACTGGAACTGGCGCTAAGCCTTAGACAAAAAGCGAAAGAAAAGGGTGTAAACCTGTTGCTTCCGGTTGATAATATTACGGCTGATGCTTTTTCAAATGATGCAAATACCGGCTTGGCCAAAACAGGCGAAATACCTGATGGTTGGATGGGCCTGGATATTGGTCCTGAGACAATTAAGATTTTTAGTAAAGTAATCGAAGAATCGAAAACCATTTTATGGAACGGCCCGATGGGGGTATTTGAAATGGAGAAATTTCTGATTGGTACCAAAGCCGTTGCTGAGGCAGTTGCCAAGGCTACCGAAAATGGCGCTTTTTCATTAATAGGCGGTGGTGATTCAGCTGCAGCGGTTGCTAAGTTTGGTATGACTGATGAAGTTAGCTACGTATCAACAGGTGGTGGCGCATTGCTGGAATACATGGAAGGCAAAGAATTACCGGGCGTAAAAGCAATCAACGAATAATAAGCCATTTCTCCGTTTCGTCATTGCGAGCGAAGCGTGGTAATCTCCGATTTAAAGGTCGGAATAATGCATAATGAAAAGGTACTGACTCAACATTGTCAGTGCCTTTTTTACTTTTATCCCGTATATTAGTAATCCCCACGGCATAACCGCTGCCGTTATATTATGCGGTAACCAATTACATTCAACCTGTTAATTTAAAATTTCTGTAATTCTAATGCAGACATTGCTACTTTTACATTTTAACTGACTGCCCATGAAAAAATTGCTTATCGCTATCGGCTTTATGCTTCTAGCTACTTTCTCTTTTGCACAACAACCCCAAGCTCCGGATGCCGAATACATAAAGGCAAATTACACCAAATACGAATATCAAATACCCATGCGCGACGGCAAAAAGCTGTTTACATCGGTTTATGTTCCTAAAGATCAATCAAGAATGTATCCCATCATGATGGATCGTACCTGTTATAGTGTTGCGCCTTATGGGGTTGATAAATATAAAACAGCCATCGGCCCATCTTCATTATTCACGCACGACGGATTTATATTTGTTTATCAGGATGTGCGTGGTCGTTTCATGAGCGAAGGTATATTTCGCGAAATGACTCCCGAATTAGAGAATCACAAAACCAATAAAGATGTTGACGAGGGTACCGATACTTACGATACCATCAACTGGCTCATCAAAAACATACCCAACAACAATGGCAAAGTTGGGGTGTGGGGAATTTCTTATCCCGGTTTTTACACCACTACATCTTTGTTAAGCCGTCATCCGGCATTAATTGCGGCATCGCCGCAGGCACCGATTGCCGATTTGTATCGTGATGATGCCTTCCACAATGGTGCATTTATGCTGGTAGCTAATTTTGGTTTTTATCCATTCTTTACAAACAGACAGGACGATAAACCAACACAAGGCAGGGGCTTTAGCGTAGATTTCGGCACAAAAGATGGTTACGAGTATTATCTGAAAATGGGATCGGTTAAGCATACCACTGATATTTATTTAAAAAACTATAAAGACACCGTTCGCCTATGGCAGGAAATGCTGGATCATCCGAATTACGATCAGCATTGGAAAGATCGTAATGTACTGACTCACTTGCATGATATTAAGACCGCTGTATTGGTTACCGGTGGCTGGTACGATGCCGAGGATCTATACGGTGCGATAAACACTTACAAAACATTAGTTAAGGATAACCCAACCACGCCAATTTATTTCGCGATGGGCCCATGGGTGCATGGTGGCTGGTCGCGCGGCCCCGGCGATCATTTAGGTGATATTGAATTTGGTGGTGCGCAAGGTCTTTATTATCGCGAAAAGATCGAGTTCGCATTCTTCAGTCATTATTTAAAAGGAACAGATACCGATATTCCAAAAGTATCCACTTTCGAAACTGGCAAAAACGAATGGAAAACCTACAAGGTTTGGCCTCCAAAAGATGTCGAAGATAAAAACCTATATTTCCTGCCGGGAGGAAAATTATCCTTCACAGCCCCAACTAATACAGGAGATTACAGCGATACATACGTATCAGATCCAAATAAGCCAGTGCCATTCATCAGCGATATTACCGATGATATGAAACGCGAATACATGACCGCAGATCAACGTTTTGCATCTCGCCGACCGGATGTGTTAACCTACGAAACCGATGTACTGGATAAGGACGTAACACTTGCGGGCAACATTATCGCAAATCTAAAAGTATCAACTACAGGCACCGATGCTGATTGGGTGGTTAAAGTAATTGATGTTTATCCTGATTCAGCTCAAAATAATAAGTTCACCGCACCAAATACTTTCATGTCTAACTATGAGCAAATGGTACGTAGCGAGGCCATGCGCGGTAAATACCGTAATGGTTTTGATAAACCAGAACCCTTCATTCCCGGCAAAATAACCCCGGTAAATTTTGAATTGCAGGATGTACTGCATACCTTCAAAAAAGGGCACCGCATTATGGTACAGGTACAAAGCACCTGGTTCCCGCTCATCGACCGCAATCCGCAGGTTTTTGAAAATATCATGAAGGCAAAGGATACTGATTTTAAAAAGGCCACAAATAAAATTTATACTTCAAAAGAGCATCCGAGTTATTTGAAGGTTAGGGTGATGTAAATAATTTCAGATGAATCTTTTAAAAAGTGGGGTGTCATGCTGAGCGTAGTCGAAGTATGTGGGCAGGCCTTTACGCAAATGCTTCGACTACGCTCAGCATGACACCCATTTTATATTCCGAACACTAAGAGCACTGTTACTAAAAATATCTAACGCCATTGTTGGTGTTATCACCAACAACACTTATTATTACAATATGCTCCGCGAAATAGACACCTTTTTTGATAACAAAGAAGAGCCGGTAAAAGGGTGTTTATTATTTTTAAGAGACTACATTCAAAATTCAAAAGCAAAACCCCCACATTACAGAAGTATGGAAATACAAAATGCCTTTCTATTGCTGCAAAGGCAAAATGGTTTGCTACTTATGGGTTCACAAAAAGAATGGTTTGCCTTATCTCGGTATTGTTAATGGAAACAGGATTAGCCATCCCGAACTAATTATCGAAAATAGGTCGAGGATGAAAATTCTACTGATCGATCCAACACAGGATCTACCTATCGAAACCATCAATGCAATCTTAAAAACCGCTATCGGGCTTTGTAATTAGTTAGCGCCATTGTTGGTGTTGTCACCAACAATATTTACCCCGATAGATTGATAGCTTAATTAGCGTTGGTACTGGCAGGCTTATTTTTCAGGAAACGATTTTTAATCACAGCCAATTGCTCATCATTAAGTTTTGATGATGATTTTAGCAGACTTGTAAAATAAGCCACTTCATCAGCTTCAGCAGGGCAGCCTACATTATCTTTGGCGGTTCCAACGCTGCTACCTACCGGTGGTTTGTACGAGTTGCCAAAAGCCTTGCCGCTTGGGTCTAATATTACCCAAAAAGGTATACCGCCATTGGGGTCACCGTTAAAGCTTTTCATCACATCAGTACCACCTGGATTTTCAAGGTTTTGTTTGCCCGGGCGTTCTAAAATATCCAGGTAAACAATAATGTAATTATCATTAAACAACTTTTGGCAGTCAGGATCATTAATAGAAGCTTCCATCTTTTTGCACCAGCCGCACCACGAGGCATGGAACATCAGGATTACATTTTTATGTTCACTTTGCGCTTTTGCATAAGCCGCATTTAATACAGTGGTCGAAGAGTCGGGGGCGCTTTGTGCAAAGCTTCCAAAGCTTAATAGCACCAGCAGTAAAGTAAATAATGTTTTCATGGGTCAATCTATTATGTAAAAATACATTTATCGCCGGTAATCGCAATACTTATTAGGTATAAATCTGAAAACAATTCCTGTTGCTGTGTAGTTATTCAAATGCTTAAGAAAAGCAATTAATACATGGCTCAGGTATCAAGTTCGGTAAAAAAAATGCATTTCGTTGAGATCGTGCTCATCCTTTCGGTAGTGGTGGCAACCATTGTAAGGTATGCGTTCGGTTTTCAGTCATTCTTTTTTCTGGAGATATTCTGCATTTTGCTGGCGCTATTATATTTTCCATTCGGGTTTTACTTTATCGGTAAACCAACTGATAATTACAGCAATACTATTTCAATTGTACTAGGTTTTATCTACGCTTTAGGGGTGATGACTATCCTGGTAAGCGAAGTAAATATTGATAGTTACCGTTATCCGCTCATTGCCGATTTCTTTATTTTGGCTGCTGTAGTTGGCTATTTACTTTACACGCTTCGTTCCTCCAAATTTCCCCGGGTTTATATTAATGCTCAATTAATTAGGGTTGCTTTCATTGTGTTTGTTGGTCTTTTTATCCTGATCGCTAAATAACACCCCATTTTTTGAGCAATAATTTCAGGCCTTCCCAACTTATGGGCGTTTACTATTCGCTTAAATAAACTTATACGCCTGTAACTAACATATTGCCGCCAATTATTTCCGCAAAACCTGCAGGCGAACCGGCTTATACCCAGTTGTTTCAGTCTGAAAATCAAAAAATAAGCTATAGCCAAAAATGTTGAAAACTTTTGGTGTTTCAAAGTGGTAGAAAGTGGTAAAAGTATTTACTTTTACATAACAATTAATGCTATAGTCAGCTAATGTCGTATTTGACCGGAGAATTTGAATGTAAATTGGATCCTAAATCAAGGATGATGATTCCCTCTGGCCTCAAGAAAAAACTTCCTGAGGTAGAAACAGAAGGGTTGGTCATTAACCGTGGTTTTGGTGCCAAAAAGCATTTGGTAATTTTCACAAAGTCGCAATGGGACAAAAAACTGGACGAACTTAGCAAACTTAACGAATACGAAGAAGATAATATTAAGGTGATTCGTTATTTCACCCGTGGCGCTACCGAGTTAAGTCCGGATGCTGCCGGGCGTGTATTGTTGCCAAAATTCCTATTGGAATACGCTGGTATTAAAAACGATATAATACTTACTTGTTTGATCAATAAGATCGAGGTTTGGGATTCGTCGACTTATAACGAGATGATGGACGAGGAGCCGGATAACTTTGGCCCGTTAATGCAAAAAGTATTGGGTAATAACAAAGCAGGAGGGAAGGATGAGTAACACTTACCATACTCCTGTAATGCTTGCCGAATGTATTGAAGGTTTAAATATTAAACCAAACGGTACTTATATAGATGTAACCTTTGGTGGTGGTGGGCACTCACGCGAGATCATGAAGAATTTGGGAGAAGATGGCCAATTGTTGGCTTTCGATCAGGATGTGGATGCGCAGCAGAATATTATTGCTGATGATCGTTTTACCTTTATTGATCAAAACTTTCGTTACATAAAAAACTTCAGCCGTTTGCATGGCGCTGTTCCGGTTGATGGTATTTTGGCTGATCTGGGTGTTTCATCTTATCAGTTTGATCAGGCCGAACGCGGTTTCTCCATCCGTTTTGATGCGGAGTTGGATATGCGTATGAATCAGGCATCAGGCATTAGTGCTAAGGGTGTTGTAAATACTTATTCTGAGGCTGATTTGCACAGAATTTTCGGTGTTTATGGTGAAATAAAAAACGCGAAATCATTGGCCAATACCATTGTAATGGCTCGCTTGGTTGCGCCGATAGTTACCATTGCTGATCTGAAAAATGCCATCTCGGCACGTATCCCGAAAGGAAAAGAAAATAAATATCTGGCGCAGGTTTTTCAGGCCTTGCGCATCGAGGTTAACCAGGAGCTGGAAGCGTTGAAAGATTTCCTGATCCAGTCGGCTGATATTTTGGTATCTGGCGGCAGGTTGGTAGTAATGTCTTATCATTCGTTAGAAGACAGACTGGTAAAAAACTTTATCGCCAAAGGCAAGTTCAGCGGCGAAGTAGAGAAAGATTTTTTTGGTAATGATCAAAAGCCTTTGGATGCGGTAAGTCGCGGTGCGATTACGGCATCCGAAGAGGAAATAAAATTGAATAACAGGGCACGGAGCGCGAAATTAAGGATAGCTGTAAAAAAATGACCAATCGTTTACGCACAGAAATTCAGGAAGAGGTAGAAGCCGAAAAAAAGTTGGTTGTTGAGGAAAAGACTGTAAAAGAAATTCCCGATAACTTTTTAACGCAGTTTCTAACCAAAGGATTTATTACAACTGAGGCTGCTACCAAAGCGTTGCCTTTTGTGTTGTATGTGGCCTTGCTGGGTATGGTGTATATCGGCAATCGTCATTTGGCTGAGAAAAATATCCGCGATATTGATAAGCTTACTAAAGAAGTAAAAGAATTAAGTTGGGATTATAAATCAACCAAAGCTGATCTGGCATTTAAAAGCACTTTAACCGAGGTTGAGAAACGCGCGGATACTTTAGGTATCAAAACATCTATGCAGCCACCGCAAAAGATAACAGTGAAGGAGGATGCGCAATGAGTATAAGAAGTAATATACTACTCAGGGTTTATCTGGCATTCGGGCTTATATTAATTTTGGCCGGGGCGGTAATGGTTCAGGTTGTGCGCCTGCAATTTGTGCAGGGTAAAAAATGGAAAACCATGTCGGCCAAGCTATCTACACATTACGAAGCGGTAGAGGCGGCCCGTGGTAATATTTTGGCTGTTGATGGTAGTTTACTGGCAACATCAGTGCCTGAGTATGAGCTGCATATGGACATGATGGCCGGTGGCATATCCGAAGATAAAGTATTTTATGGCAAGGTAGATTCGCTGGCGCTTAAGCTTTCGCAGTTATACCCCGATATGTCTGAAAGTGGTTTTTCGCGTTTGCTGCGCGATGCACGTAAAGACAGCTCACGCTATGCATTAATCAGGCGTAAAGTAACTTATCAGGAGTTAAAACTGATTCGCAAATTCCCCTTATTTAACCTGGGTAAATATAAAGGTGGCTTAATTGTGGTCGAGCAAAACAGGCGCATACTACCATTCCGCACATTGGCGGCTCGTACCATCGGCTATAAAAACGAAAACGTAAAAAATCCGGTAGGCCTTGAAGGTGCATACTCCAACTATATTAATGGCGAAAATGGCAAACGCTTAATGCAGCGCACTGCTGGCGGCACCTGGATTCCTGTTAATGATGACGAAGATGAAGTTCCGGCTGTTCAGGGTGCTGATATTGTTTCAACCATTGATGTTAATTTTCAGGATGTAGCACAGCAGGCTTTGAAAAATGAATTGATCAAAAGTCAGGCGGATCATGGTTGTGTTATTTTGATGGAGGTTGCTACCGGCGAGATTCGTGCTATTGCCAATTTTACCCGTACTAAAGATGGCGACTACCAGGAAAAACTGAACTACGCTATAAGTGATGCTACAGAACCGGGTTCCACCTTCAAACTGGCAACCTATATGACTTTGCTCGATCAGCATAAAATTGATACCAGCACAAAAATTGATGGCGAAGGTGGCAAAAGTCACGTGATCCCCGGCAATAATAAATACACGGTTACCGATGTGGAGCATAACGGTATTATATCAGCCAAAGAAGCATTTGAGTTTTCTTCGAATGTTGCGGCCGCTAAGTTTGTATATCAGCATTACAATGCAAACCCTTCAGAATTTACGGATAAACTATACAGCTATCACCTGAATGAGAAATTAGACTTACAAATACCAGGCGAAGGTCAGCCCCTGATTAAGACCCCAAAATCGCGCTCATGGAGTAAATTAACGTTACCGCAAATGGCTTACGGTTACGAAGAGAAATTAACGCCATTACAATTGCTTGCCTTTTATAACGCGGTAGCCAACAACGGCAAAATGATAGCGCCAATATTTGTTAGCGAGATACAACGAATGGGCAATACAGTGGAGCAATTTCATGCACGTGTTATTAACCCTAAAGTATGTTCAGATGAAACTTTAGCCAAAGTTAAAGGCATGTTGGAAGGGGTAGTAACCGATGGTAACGTTAGAAAAATCATCAAAAATCCATTGTATACAGTAGCAGGTAAAACAGGTACAGCGCAAATAGCAAATGGTTCTTCAGGTTATGGGGTTAATAAACTGCACCAAGCATCTTTCTGCGGATATTTTCCGGCAGATCATCCTAAATATTCTATGATCGTGGTGATAAATAACCCAACCGTGGGTTCATATTTAGCGGCCTTAGTTGCCGGTCCGGTTTTCAGGCAAATTGCCGATAGGGTTTATGCCAGTGACCTGGATATTAATCAAGTTCCGCAGGTTCACTTTGTAGGTAATACTACATTGCCCTCAATTAAACAGGGAAATACAAAAGCATTGCACACCGTTTACAGGACGCTTAATGTTAAACCATTATACGCATCAAATACACCGGGTGTTGATACCAGCAACGGTATCGCTTACCAGGAAACAGACTACAAAAGCGGCGTTGTGCCCTCTGTAGTAGGTATGGATTTAAGTGATGCCTTGTATAGATTGGGTAATGCGGGTTATAAAGTAATAGCAAGAGGTAGTGGCATGGTTACTGCACAATCAGTAACCGGGGGGAGTGAAATACCTAAAGGATCAAAAATAACAATTGAATTGCAATGAAGTATTTGAGCGAAATAATAGAGGGGCTTGCATTCACTGAACTACAGGGGAGTGCCGATGTAGAGATCACTGCAGTAGTATTTGATTCACGCAAGGTAATACCGGGCTCGTTGTTTGTAGCTGTAAAAGGTACTGTGGTTGATGGTCATGATTATATTGATAAAGCCATAAAAGACGGTGCCATTGCTATTATTTGCGAAGATCTTCCCGCGCACACAGCTGGCGAAGTCGATTTTTTAATGGTTGGCAACTCGGCTATAGCTTTAGGTATTGTATCCGCTAATTTTTACGATAATCCATCCAAAAAACTAAAGCTGGTTGGTGTTACAGGTACTAACGGTAAAACTACTATCACCACTTTATTATATCAACTATTCCGCGACTTGGGTTACAAATGCGGCTTGTTATCTACCGTAGAAAACCAGATCAATGGACAGATAATCCCATCAACCCATACCACTCCCGATCAGGTTGAACTAAACAGGTTGATGGATGAGATGGTAGAAGCCGGTTGCGATTATTGCTTTATGGAAGTAAGCTCGCATGCTATTGCCCAGCACCGTATACAGGGTTTGGTATTTGCGGGAGGAATATTTACCAACTTAACGCATGACCATTTAGACTATCACAAAACTTTTGCAGAATATCTGAAAGCTAAAAAAGCATTCTTTGATGGTTTGCCTAAAAATGCCTTCGCGTTAACTAATGTTGATGATAAGAACGGCAATGTAATGCTGCAAAATACCATCGCCTACAAAAAATCGTACGGCTTAAAAAATATGGCCGATTACAAAGCCAAAATTTTAGAAAATCAGTTTGGTGGCTTGTTGCTGCAAATTGATAATCAGGATGTATGGTTCAAGATGGTAGGCACGTTCAACGCTTACAATTTATTAGCTGTTTATGCTGCCGCGATGTTGCTGGATCAGGATCGTGCTAAAGTATTAACTGTACTAAGCAAGCTATCAGGTGCTGAAGGTCGTTTTGAGTACATAGTCGCTGCCAATAAGATTATTGGAATAGTAGATTATGCGCACACACCTGATGCTGTACAAAATGTATTAAGCACGATACACGACATCCGTAAAGGAAACGAGAAAGTAATAACTGTTATAGGTTGTGGTGGCGACAGGGATAAAACCAAGCGCCCAATCATGGCAAAAGTTGCCTGTGAGTGGAGCGATAAGGTGATCCTGACTTCAGATAATCCCCGCACTGAAGACCCTGCCCAGATAATTAAAGATATGGAAGAAGGCGTAGATGCGGCATTTAAAAGATATACGCTAAGCATAGCTGATAGAAAAGAAGCGATCAAAACAGCTTGCCACTTAGCCCGCCCCGGCGATATTATATTATTAGCAGGCAAAGGCCACGAAAAATACCAGGAAATAAATGGCGTAAAAAACCATTTCGATGATATGGAAGAGTTAGTTAACCAATTTAAATTAATGGAATTATAGATGTGCAAATGTGCGGATATGCATATGTGCAGACTGAAAAGAATAATAAATAATAATAGAGGAGTTAATAAAATAGAAATCAATTGCACATCTGCACATTCGCATATCTGCACATACATTAAAAAAGATGCTATACTATCTGTTTAATTATTTAAATAAAAATTACAGCATTCCGGGAGGAGGGGTGTTCCAGTACATCACGTTCCGTACGGCTATGGCTGTGATAGTATCGCTGATTGTTACCACGGTTTATGGCCGCAGGTTAATCGATTATCTGCGCTACAAACAGGTAGGTGAAAGTGTAAGAAATTTAGGTTTAGAAGGCCAGATGCAAAAAGCAGGTACACCAACAATGGGTGGTATCATTATTATTTTGGGCATACTTATCCCAACATTGCTATTTGCCAAGCTGGATAATATCTACATCATCATGATGATCGTAACTACCCTATGGTTGGGTGCTATTGGTTTTTTAGATGATTACATTAAAGTATTTAAAAAGAATAAAGAAGGATTAGCCGGAAGGTTCAAAATCACCGGTCAGGTTGGTTTAGCATTGTTTATAGGCTTCACCATGTATTTTAATACCGATATCATTATCCGCCAGGAAGTTAAGCTCCCGGTTAAGTATGATGCGCCGGTTGCCTTTCATTTAAAAGGCAATGCTCCGGTTTATACGCAGGATATTAAGTCAACCAAAACCACTATGCCTTTTTACAAGAACAATGAGTTTGATTACGGCAAGGTGTTAAACTTCATTGGTACCGGCTACGATCATTATTCATTGGTTGTATTCCTGTTTTTTGTAATTGTGATTATAACGGCGGTATCCAATGGTGCAAACATAACTGATGGTATAGATGGCCTCGCGACGGGGACTTCGGCTATAATAGGGATCACGCTGGCTATACTAGCTTATGTATCAGGTAATACGGTAATTGCCGATTACCTTAATATTATGTACATACCTAACTCTGGTGAGCTGGTGATTTTCGCAGGAGCGTTCGTAGGTGCATGTGTTGGTTTCTTATGGTACAACTCTTACCCTGCGCAAGTGTTTATGGGCGATACCGGTAGCTTGGCGATAGGCGGTATAATAGCTGTTTTTGCTATCATGATCCGTAAGGAATTAATGGTTCCATTGTTATGCGGTGTGTTCCTGATAGAAAATGTATCGGTAATTATGCAGGTATCCTGGTTCAAATTCACCAAGAAAAGATTTGGCGAAGGTAGAAGGATCTTCCTGATGGCACCCCTACACCACCATTACCAAAAGAAAGGTTTCCACGAAGCGAAAATAGTAACCCGCTTCTGGATCATTAGCATACTATTGGCCATACTAACTATTATAACATTAAAGTTGAGATAACCCCCGACCCCCTGAAGGGGGAGGATGAAATATAAAGAAAGTATTGAATATATAATGATAAACGAAAGCACCCATACCGCTAATCAAAAACTCCCCCTTCAGGGGGCTGGGGGGCGTATTGCCATCCTTGGCGCCGGCGAAAGCGGCGTGGGTGCGGCATATCTTGCCCAGCAGCATGGTTATGATGTTTTTGTATCTGACTTTGGTGCTATTGCTGATAACTATAAGAAGCAACTAACCGACTGGAAAATACCTTTCGAGGAAAAGCAACATACTGAGGCCGAGATTTTAAAAGCTGTTGAAGTAATAAAAAGCCCTGGTATACCCGATAAGGCTCCAATTGTTAAAAAGATAAAAGAAAAAGGCATACCTGTTATCTCCGAAATTGAATTTGCGGGAAGATATACCGATGCGAAGATTATCGGTATAACAGGCTCAAACGGAAAAACTACCACAACCAGCTTAACCTACCACATCCTGAAAAATGCAGGTTTAAATGTAGGCCTGGCTGGTAATATTGGTAAGAGTTTCGCCTATCAGGTAGCAACCGAGAAGTTTGAATATTATGCATTGGAGCTAAGCAGTTTTATGCTGGATGATATGTACAATTTCAAGGTAGATATTGCTGTACTATTAAACATTACGCCCGATCATTTAGATCGTTACGATTACAAAATGGAGAACTATGTGGCATCAAAATTCCGCGTAGCGCAAAATCAAACCGCAGCTGATTATTTTATTTATTGTGCTGATGATCCTGAAACCATAAAAGGAATGGAATCAAGGAGCTTTACGGCACAACTGTTACCATTCTCGATAGAAAAAAGCATTGAACCGGGAGCATATCTCGATAAAGACAATATTGTCATCAACACACACCAACAACATTTTCAAATGTCAATCAACGAACTGGCCCTGCAAGGCAAGCACAACATCTACAATTCTATGGCATCAGGTATTGTAGCAAAAGTGCTCGAATTACGCAACGAAACCCTAAGGGAGAGTATGGGTAATTTTAAGAACATTGAACATAGATTAGAGTCTGTTGGAAAGATTTCCGGCATCAGCTTTATCAATGATTCAAAAGCTACCAACGTAAACTCAACCTGGTACGCGTTGGAAAGCATGACCAGCGATGTGATCCTGATATTAGGCGGTGTTGATAAAGGCAACGATTACAGCATGCTGAAAGAACTGGTTAAGCAAAAGGTAAAAGCCATAGTTTGCCTTGGTAAAGATAATAGCCGCATCCATGCTGCTTTTGAAGATGTGGTTGACATTATTATAAACACGTCATCAGCAGAAGAGGCGGTGCAAATGTCGTATCACCTGGCAACCAAAGGCGATACGGTGTTACTATCACCAGCATACGCAAGTTTCGATCTTTTTAAAAATTATGAAGATAGAGGTCGTCAGTTTAAACAAGCAGTAAAGGAATTATAATTGATGTGCAGATGTGCGAATATGTAGATTTGCAGATGAAAAAAACAACATGAATAATATACTCAACAATACAAAAGGCGACAGGTGGATCTGGCTGATAGTAATTTTGCTATCGGTTATTTCATTGCTGTCTGTTTATAGTGCTATAGGCAGCCTTGCGTATAAACGTGGGGTAGGTGCCGAGTCAATTTTGATGAAACACGTAGCCATGATGGTTGCTGGTTTGGCGTTAATGTACATCTGCCACAGGTTGGATTATCGGTATTATGCAGGTATATCAAAATTGCTGATGTACATCACCATTCCGTTGTTGGTATATACCCTTGTTTTTGGTAGCCACGTAAATGATGCAAGTCGTTGGATCGCTATCCCGGGCACCGGCTTAAGCTTCCAGACATCGGATTTGGCAAAGCTTGCGCTGATTACATACCTGGCTCGAACCCTCTCCAAAAAGCAGGAAAATATCAAAAATGTAAAGGAATCTTTTGTGCCGATTATGGGCGCGGTTTGCGTGGTATTTATATTAATTGCATGGGCCAACCTTTCAACTGCTTTAATGTTGTTCGGTGTAAGTATATTGTTGTTAATAATGGGCCGTATCAGCGTTAAGCAAATTGCCATTACCTGTTTAGCCGGAGCCATATTATTAGGCGGGGTAGTAATGCTTGGCCCCCGCAGGCACGTGTATATGGCGCGTATAGATACGTTCCTACATCCCGAAAAAGCGAATCCCGATAAATCATACCAGGCCGATCATGCTAAAATAGCAATTGCCACAGGCGGGATATTTGGCAAAGGGCCGGGCCAAAGCAGCGAGATAAATTATTTGCCGGAGGCATATTCAGATGAAATTTATGCCATCATTATTGAAGAATATGGTTTAGTGGGTGGCTTTTTATTGATAGCCATTTACCTGTTTTTATTATACCGCTGCATAAAAATAGCTACCAAAGCGCCAAAAGCCTTCGGTACGTTACTGGCAGCAGGTTTAAGTTTTAGCTTAACCATACAGGCATTTGCTAACATGGCGGTTGCAGTAGGTTTAGGCCCGGTAACAGGTGTGCCTTTGCCTTTTGTAAGTATGGGTGGTACATCAATCCTGTTTACAAGCATAGCGTTTGGTATTATACTATCGGTTAGTCGTGACAATGATGAAGCAAAAGTGGTAGTTGGTGAAATAAGAGAAGTAGCAGTAGCGTAAGCTTTGCGATTAGTAATAAAACTGGCAGGTATCCGCCGTAGGTGGAAAATGTTGGTAGAAAAAAGAAGATAGAAATTAATTCCGCCGTAGGTGGAAAACAAAAAAAGCGATGTTAGGCAAAAAAATAATAATAAGTGGTGGTGGTACAGGAGGGCATATCTTCCCGGCTATTGCTATTGCCAATGCATTAAAAAAGCTTGATCCAACAACCGAGATATTATTTGTAGGCGCGCTTGGTCGTATGGAAATGGAAAAAGTTCCTGCTGCCGGTTATAAAATTATAGGCTTAGATATTCAGGGTATACAGCGTGGCTCGATAGTTAAAAATCTGCAATTCCCTATCAAGCTGATTGGCAGTTTGAGGAAGGCGTTAAAAATTATTAAAGATTTTAAACCGAACGCAGTTGTAGGCGTGGGTGGCTATGCATCGGGGCCGTTATTATATGCGGCTTCCATAAAAGGTATCCCTTATTTAATACAGGAGCAAAACTCTTACGCGGGCATCACCAATAAATGGTTGGGTAAAAAGGCAGCCAAAATATGTGTGGCTTATGATGGCATGGAGCAATTCTTCCCTGCTAAAAATATCATCAAGACTGGTAATCCTATCCGTAAGGAGTCAGTTGATATCGCAGGCAAAAAAATGCAGGCGGTTGAGCTGATGAAATTATCTAACGATAAAAAAACAATACTGGTAACAGGCGGTAGTTTAGGCGCGCGTACATTAAACAACAGTGTGATGGCAGGCCTGGATAAGATCATTGCTGCCGATGTACAAATTATATGGCAAACAGGTAAGTTCTATTACAAAAGCATCATCGAAAAGCTGGGCGAGAACTACAACCCCAACATTCGCATAATGGAGTTTGTAAATCGTATGGACCTGGCTTATGCAGCTGCCGATATAATTATATCACGAGCAGGTGCAGGTACAATAGCCGAACTATGCGTGGTGAAAAAGCCGGTAATATTAGTGCCTTCGCCAAATGTTGCCGAGGATCATCAAACTAAAAATGCACTGGCATTAGTACATGATAACGCGGCTGTTTTTATTGCTGATAGAGATGCCGAAGCAAAATTGATATACAGAGCTATTGAGCTCTTAAATGATACAGACAAACGAAAAACATTAAGCAACAATATCGGTAAACTGGCCCTGCCTAATGCCGATGAAGTGATTGCGAAAGAAGTTATGAAAATAACAATTAATAACAATTAGTTTAATCTTGGCCTCATCCTCCGCGCTAGGCGGGGGAGAGGTTTTTTGAAACAAGGAGTAAAAGTAAAATGGAACTGCAAAACATAAAAAGAGTTTATTTGGTAGGCATAGGCGGCATTGGCATGAGCGGCCTTGCGCGCTATTTTCATCATTTAGGCTGTATTGTTTGTGGTTATGATAAAACTTCAACCGATTTAACTAATGAACTGAAAAACGAAGGTATACAGATCATTTTTGATGATAATGAGGAGTGGATACCGATGAGCTTCCGTCAACCAGATGAAGGCACACTGGTGATTTACACCCCCGCTATTCCAAAGGACTCGGCAATTGTTGGCTTTTTTCAAAAACGAGGATTTGAATTATTTAAACGCTCACAGGTTTTAGGTCTGATAAGCAAAGGGAAATATACAGTAGCTATTGCCGGTACACATGGTAAAACAACCACATCTACCATGGTTGCCCACATCTTAAAAGATTCCGGTAAAGATTGTTCAGCATTTTTGGGTGGTATCGCATCAAACTATAACAGCAATGTGCTTTATGGTAAAAATGATATAGTAGTGGTTGAGGCTGATGAATATGACCGCTCATTCCTTACCCTTTATCCGGATATCGCGGTTATTACTTCAATGGATGCCGATCATTTGGATATTTATGGCGATCATCAGCATTTAACTGATTCTTTTAAAATGTTCGCCTCGCAAATAAAACCAGGCGGCGTTCTGATTCATAAACAAGGCTTGCCTTTAAATACTGGTTATACTTATAGCATTAAAGATGCAGCCGATGCCATCGCGTTAAATATTCGTATTGAAAACGGTAGTTTCTATTTTGATTTCAGGAATAGTAATACTGATATAAAAGATATTCAGTTAGGAATACCTGGCTTTCACAATGTAGAAAATGCCACCGCCGCTATCGAAGCAACTTTGCGTTTAGGCGTAAAACCTGATGCGATAAAAAGTGCTTTAGCATCGTTCCGTGGTGTACACCGCAGGTTTGAGTATATCGTAAAAACACCGGAGCATATTTATATCGATGATTACGCGCATCACCCGGAAGAATTGCGTGCGGCCATCAACTCCGTGAAAAAATTATATCCGGACAGAAAATTGGTGACCATCTTCCAGCCGCATTTATTTACCCGCACCCGCGATTTTGCCGATGGCTTTGCCGAAGTGCTGGACATGACGGATGAATTAATCCTGTTAGATATTTACCCGGCCCGCGAGCTGCCGATTGAAGGTGTGGATGCAGAAATGATATTAAGCCGCATGAATTTAGTTAACAAACGTAAGCTAACTAAACAGCAGGCTGTTGATGCCATAGCAAATGAAAAGCCGGCCCTGTTGTTAACAGTAGGTGCAGGCGATATTGATCAGTTGGTTGAACCTTTAAAAAATGCTTTAAGTAATGTTTAAGAAACCCATTGTTAAGTACATCCTCATAAGCCTTTGCTGGTTAATCAGCTTGGGTGGCGTGGTTGTGCTCATGAGTTTCATTGAAATTAAAAAGGCACAGGTTATTTGTAAGGATGTAAAAGTATATATCCCGGGCAACCAATATTTTATTGATCAACAAGAGATCGATAATATTTTGCACGTAAAAAATCATACGTTAATAGGCAGGCCTATTGAAAGTATTAACATACGCGCATTGGAGGATAAACTAAAAGCTAATCCTTTTATTGAAACGGCAAGGGTGTATATTGATATGGATGATGTGATCCGGGTCGAGATCACCCAGCGCCAGCCAATATTGCGTATTATGAATCAGTTCGATCAGGATTTTTATGTGGATTCTCATGGATTAAAGATTCCATTATCCAACAACTTTACAGCGAGGGTATTGGTAGCTAATGGTTTTATTGAGGAACCATTTAGTGGCAAGGTAGATACATTGCATACTGATATAGCTACCCAGGTTTATAAAACAGCTGATTATATCCGCAGGGATTCGCTTTGGGATGCGCAGATAGCGCAGATCTACGTAAATCAGGCACACGAAATTGAACTAATTCCCCGTGTAGGCAGCCAAAGGATACTATTAGGTAATGCGGATTCGCTGGATGCGAAATTCCATAACCTGTTGATTTTTTACAAAAAAGCATTGCCGCAGGTAGGATGGGGCATGTATAAAATTATAAATATAAAATATGCAAACCAGGTTATCGGTGTAAAAAACCAGATGACCAAACAGGATTCAATAAAAGCAATCACTGCGAAGCAGGATAGCGTGATAAAGAATTCTATTAATGCAATTAAAGACACATCTCAAATAGTGAAATAATATGGACAAAGTTTTAAGCCAGGAAAAGAGTTCGCCAATCGTGGTAGGGTTGGATATCGGAACTACAAAAATATGTGCCATTGTTGGCCGCCGAAGCAAAAACGGGAAGATTGAAATACTGGGTATCGGAAAGGCTGAATCGGCGGGGGTAACGCGCGGAATGGTTTCAAATATTGACAAAACCGTGCAAGGTATCATCCAGGCAGTTGACGTAGCGGGCACACAGTCAAACGTAGAGATACGCGTGGTAAATGTGGGTATAGCTGGTCAGCACATCAAAAGTTTACAGCACCGCGGGCTGATAACCCGTCGTGATTTAAACAGCGAAATCGGCCGCAAGGATATCGACAAGCTGATAGAGGATATGTACAACCTGGTAATGCCTCCAGGTGAAGAGATCATCCATGTATTGCCGCAGGAATTTACTGTTGACAGCGAACCGGGTGTAAAAGATCCTATAGGTATGGCTGGTGTGCGTTTGGAAGCAAACTTTCATATCATATCAGGCCAGGTTACTGCTATCAAAAATATTGTAAAGTGCGTAAATAAAGCAAACCTGGAAAGCCAGGAATTGATACTGGAGCCATTGGCGTCTTCTGAGTCGGTTTTGAGCGATGAGGAAAAAGAAGCAGGTGTTGTTTTGGTTGATGTTGGTGGCGGTACTACCGATGTGGCTATCTTCCACGAGGGGATCATCAGGCATACCGCTGTGATTCCTTTTGGTGGTAACAGTATTACCGAGGATATCCGCGAGGGCTGTTCAGTAATGCGTAACATCGCGGAACAATTAAAAGTGAGGTTTGGTTCTGCCCTGGCCGAAGAGAACAAAGAAAACGAGATTGTATGTGTACCCGGATTACGTGGGCGTGAGCCAAAAGAAATATCGGTTAAAAACCTGGCTTTTGTTATCCAGGCCCGTATGGAAGAGATCGTTGAGCATGTGTATTACGAGATCAAATCTTCGGGTTACGAGAAAAAACTGATAGCCGGTATAGTAATAACAGGCGGCGGCGCGCAGCTTAAACACCTGACGCAATTGGTAGAGTATGTTACAGGTTTAGATTGCCGTGTAGGATACCCTAATGAGCATTTGGCAAAAAATGAGGTGTTGCCAAAAAATATATACGAAGAGCTACAAAGCCCAATGTTTGCAACAGGTATAGGCCTGCTGATAAAAGGTATCCAGAAAATGGAATACAACGGACAAACGCAGGCTAGTACTGAGTTAAAAGTTGAAAAAACTAAAGTTCCTGAGGAAAGAAAAACAGGCGGTTTATTCGCCAAAATTCTGGAAGGAAGCAAAAAGTTTATAAAGGATGATATAAAGGATGAAGACTTTTTAAAATAAGAATAAATAAAGCTAAACACATCAAAATTGATTGTGATTGGTATACTTATTCACATATAGTAACTTTTCCACATTGTTAACGATTGTGGAAAAACCTTGTGGAAAAAGTCATATTATTACATTAGTGAAATCTAATAATTCGTCAAAATAGATATAACTGAAAATAAGGATTATGCAGTTCGAGATGTTAAAAGAAAAGTCATCAATCATCAAAGTAATTGGTGTTGGCGGCGGCGGCGGTAACGCGGTAAACCATATGTACAAGCAAGGCATTACAGGTGTCGACTTTATTATCTGTAATACCGATGCGCAGGCTTTGGAGCTTAGCCCAATCCCAAACAAGGTACAATTAGGTGCTAGTCTAACCGAAGGTATGGGCGCAGGCTCAATTCCTGAAGTTGGTAAAAACTCGGCTATTGAAAATATTGACGATATAAAACAAATGCTGGGCTCTAATACCAAAATGTTATTTATAACAGCAGGTATGGGTGGTGGTACAGGTACGGGTGCAAGCCCAATTATTGCCAAAGCAGCACGTGAGTTAGATATATTAACCGTTGGTATCTTCACCACGCCGTTCTCATTTGAAGGCAAACGCCGTAAAATGCAGGCCGATGCGGGTATGGAAGAACTGAAAAAATATGTCGATTCATTCTTAGTAATATCAAACGACAGGCTTCGCCAGATATTTGGTAACCTTACTTTAGGATCAGCATTCGCGCAAGCAGATAATATTTTGACCACTGCAGCTAAAGGTATTGCTGAGATAATCACATTGCCGGGTTACATAAACGTTGACTTTAAAGACGTACGTACCGTTATGAAAGATAGCGGCGTATCTATAATGGGTAGCTCAACTGCCGAAGGCGAAAACCGTGCTCTGAAAGCTGTTGAGGGCGCTTTGTCATCGCCATTGCTAAAAGATAATGAGATAGAAGGCGCACGTTATATCTTGCTTAATATCAGCTCTGGTACTACAGAAGTAACTATGGATGAAGTAAGTATAATTACCGATTACATACAGGAAGAAGCCGGTTTAGCCGCCGACCTGATATGGGGTAATTGTGTTGAC
>JABDDX010000019.1 GCA_013287375.1 Bacteroidota bacterium
GAATTTTGACTTGGGGCTTAAGACTTCCCCTCATTCTGTTTATTACCGGGGCCAACGGGTTGCTCTTCTTTCTCATGTTTCTTTGCGATATCTCCGCCATGCGGCTGATCGGCTCTATATTCTTTATCTGATTTTTTAACCACGCTTTTATGGCCGTTATCATGCGGCCTTTCGGTTGGGGTATCTGTTGGCGACGGTTTATCTGTTGAATTTGCTGGCTTTGTCATTTCGTGTATGATATATCTGTTATCATTAAACCAACAAGCTTATCTCTTTGTTTAAAAACCACGCTATTTTGTAATAAATTGATTACAGGGTAATTTTGATGCTCCTGATTTGTCTTATTATAAATTCATATTACCTTAAACCATTAAAAAATGAAAAAGCTATTATTCCTGCTGTTATTATCATTGCCGGTTTTTTGCCATGCACAAACAGACACCACTACTTATCAAAAAAAGATAGCTTACTGTATTGTTGGAATCGGCTCGCCATCAAAAAAATATGTTGTTGCAACATTATTTGACGGGACAACAACAAAAACCAGCGATATAGAAATAAAGGATAGCAATGGCAAACAGATCAGGTTTCCTACAACAATCGCCGTTCTTGATTATGTAACCCAACAGGGCTGGACATTGGTTTCTTCTTATTATGCAGGCGCACAAAATTTTATTTTTGAAAAACCTGTTGTTGCCAATACACATTAAGCCAACTGCTTGTTAAATTTTGTTAAACACGGGCGGCTTTAATATACTAAATCGCAATTAATAACATATAAACTTTTACCTTTAAGGCGTGTTTGTTAATTTCGCACAAACCCAAAGGCATCTATGGAAGAATTTGAAGCAAGCGAATCAGCAAAAAAAACCAAGACGATATACATATCTACCGTTTTTGGTATAGCCATGGTATTACTAATGGTTGGTTTGCTGGGGCTTATACTGGTACACGCCAATAACCTAAAACGCTACGTTAAAGAAAACATCGTGCTTAATATTTTTGTGGATGATGCGGCACACGAAACCGATGTATTGCAATTGCAAAAACAATTGGAAACAAATCCGATGGTTAAGCAAACCCAATATGTAAGCAAAGAACTTGCTGCACGCAACCTCCAAAAAGATTTAGGCGAAGACTTTGTAAAGTTTTTAGGCTACAACCCCCTTTCGCCATCGCTTGATGTTTATTTGAAAGCTGATTATGCCAATAATGCGGATATAGAAAAATTCAAAGCCGAATTACTTAAGAATCCATTAGTAAAAGAAGTTAAATACCAACAATCACTGGTTGATGAGATGAATCAAAACATAACCTCTATAAGTTTGGTTATTTTGGTTTTCGCGGGCATATTTGTGATATTATCGGTAGCTTTAATTAACAACACCATTCGCTTAGCAATCTATTCGCAGCGGTTTTTAATCAAATCGATGCAATTGGTTGGCGCTACAAAAGGATTTATCCGCAAGCCATTTTTGTTATATGGCATATGGCACGGCCTATTAGGTGGCCTTATTGCTGTCATGATTCTAATAGGAACACTATATTTTGCCGATAAACAAATACCGGATCTGATCATATTACAAAGCTATACCGAATTTGGTATTGTATTTTTAGGCGTAATAGGATTAGGCATTTTCATATCCGGGTTCAGCACGTTTTTAGCAGTGAACAAATTTTTAAGATTAAAGATATACGACCTTTACAGGTAATCGTTAAATAAACATTTAAAATATTATAAATGGCACAAAAAATCACCCAACCGTCCGGCACGGTTAAAACAGCTGCAAAAAACACAGCAGAGTCACAACCCGTACATTTTGTTTTTGATAAAAGCAATTACACCTGGCTTATTGCCGCGGTGGTGGTTGTTATTCTAGGCTTCTTCCTGATGTCGGGCACAACAGATATTTATAACACTACCAAAATTGTTATAGCTCCGCTTACCGTTTTGGCAGGATTCGGCATTGGTTTTTACGCGATACTTAAAAAGCCTGATACCAAAGCATGAGTATAATACATGTTATTATCCTTGCAATTATTGAGGGGATAACAGAATTTTTGCCGGTATCATCAACCGGGCATATGGTTATTGCCAGTTCGTTAATGGGCATCAGCAAGGATGAATTTGTAAAACTATTTGAAATTGTGATACAGCTTGGCGCCATACTGGCCGTTGTTGTATTGTACTTTAAACGTTTTTTCCGCTCGCTCGATTTTTATTACAAATTAGTTGTAGGTGTTATCCCTGCGGTGATATTGGGCATCCTGCTAAAAAAACATATTGATAAATTACTGGAAAGCCCGTTAGTTGTAGCCTATGCTTTCGTTATCGGTGGGGTAATCCTCCTTTTTGTCGACAAATGGTTCAATAAACCAACAGTTACAAAAGAACAAGACATCAGCTATTTAACCGCCTTTAAAATTGGTTGTTTCCAGTGTTTGGCAATGGTACCGGGCGTGTCCCGTTCTGCGGCTTCTATCGTAGGTGGTATGTCGCAAAAATTGAACCGTACTGCTGCGGCCGAGTTCTCTTTCTTTTTAGCGGTGCCGACAATGTTTGGCGCAACCTTAAAAGATCTTTGGGACTTTCACAAAGACAATCATCTTGATTCGGCAACACTTCATCATGATATTATCTACCTGCTAATTGGCAGCGCGATAGCATTCATAGTGGCTTTATTAGCCATACGTACATTTATCACCTTTTTAGAACAAAAAGGATTTAAGCTATTTGGCTTTTACCGGATATTGGCTGGCCTGGTCATCATAATATTATACTATTCAGGCAATGCTTTGCATAACATGTAAAACATTATCAACAAAAAAGCCTTGCATTACGCAAGGCTTTTTTGTTTCGTAGAAACACCACAATAATTATACCGCGGGTATCCCTAATTTCCCACGCCAGTAATCGTTCACAAAAATCTGTTTAGTATCCATTGTATGTCTCAACTTCATCCAGTCATTCCACTTGGTGTATAGACCAGACCAATAATTTATGGCGGGGAAACCATTGATCATGTCAGGAATGTATTTCCCCCAGTGTGGGCGGTAGCTATAGCTTGCCAATAAATCCCAAAAATTTTGGTAAAATGTTGCCGGATCACCCTGGTTATTACCATACCAAAACACATCGATCCGGACAACATCCGTGCCATAGGCCGGACTTAGCCAAAAAGGACTTTGTTTGGCGGCATAAATTTCGCAGCTAAAGCTAAAGTCTATGCTTATTGGCTGAGCATCATAATAGTTTTTTAGGTCTACCATCAACACCCAGGCCCAGTCCGTACTTATCCATAGCTCTGTAAACCAAACCGGCATCAGTTTATCATTCATCTGGTTGTCCATAGGTATCCCTTTGTACCAAAGGTCTGAAAACAACTGCGGCCCTTTATTTTTATTTGTGGTCGTATCAACAGCTACAAAAAGGTCCATTATAGCAGGGAATATCTTTGTAGCATAATTACTCTCTACCAAAGTTTTAATAATTTCATACTCTGTAGGTTTATCAGCCAGAAGCTTTTGCAGCCATGTTGGCCATTGCCCAATAGCATTATATATAAGGTTAGCAACTATATTTGCCGGATCAGGGCTGCCAAAAACATAGGGTACTTCTTCATACGGTTTTAGTCCGTCAGGAGATGGCTGAACGCCCATTAATTCATAAGCATTTGCTGCCCAGGCTTCAGCTCCTGCTTTATCTGTACGTTTTGCCTGCCAAACCACCATCCGCGATAGATCCTGCTGACCGTTTTGCTGCGGCCACCACATTAAACGGGTGTACTCGGTTTGCCTTAAAAAAGTTTCTAGGTCTGGTAAGCCGTTCGATTTATTAAAAAAATCGATCAGAGTGCATTTATCGGTGTATTCAATAGTTTCTGACCCTACAATATAAAATTGGGGTATACACGTAAAAGTTGCTGATACAATAACACCCATTAAGCCTAGAGAAGCCAAGCCTATCGCAAAAAAATGATTTTCAGGCTTGTCGTCCCTATTATACGTAAGTAAACAAGCCTCCCCATTAGACTTGTACGTAACCACATCTACACTTATCAACGCATCTTCAAACGAATATTGGATTGAGCCTCCAGACGAACCCGTTGACAAAAAACCACCAACAGTTTGATGCGTTATCCCACCCAGGTCGGGAAGTGCACGGTTTAACGAAGGATTATTTGTAGCAGTGCCTAAGTTATCTAAAATACAACACAGGGAATTTTCAACAGTGGAGATGCCGGTAGGATCGAAAGGGTCGACACCGAGGTGGCAACCGGCCTGAACTTTCACAGTGTTTTCATCAAGCATCTCCACAGCATACATTTTGGAGAGCATAATGTACTTGTAGGGCCTGCCGCTTGATGATTTTTGTTCTTTTTCCAGGCCCCCGATTAACGGGAATGAGTGGCCAGAGCCGCGAACACAAATAATCTCGTTTTTGTCTAATGCCTCCTGCACCAGCGCGATTACATCATCGTTGTTTTCTGGTAGCCAATAGGTTGCGCCATTTACAGTTATTGTTTCCATTGCTTAAAGGTTAAAGTTTAAGCTAATTTAACTAATAATTATTTGTGGTGTCAAATGATTATTAGCGGAAGCGGCCCTGCATTATATGTTCTTTTTATTCATTTACTTTCCTACTGTTGTCCCGCGGCATTCTGAGCCTTCTTTATCGAATCTTGCTTAGCTTTTAACGCTTTTTTCTTTTTGTTAAAAAAGCCTTTCAACAAAAAGTTATGTTGCGCGGCGGTTAAATCCTCATTTAAGGTAGATGTTGTTTTATGCACATTAGCCATGGTAGTTTTGGCCTGTTTAACCGTTGCGTCCAGGTCATTAGCCATTCTATCATTATTTAAAAGGCGGCCCAAACTACCCTTCCCGCTGTTTACCTTACCAGTAATTTCTGATAAGTTTTGTATCAACGTACCTGCATTATCTGCAATACCAGTTAATTTGGCTATGATCTTGTCAGCATCAACCGGAGGTACCGATGGTAGCTGATCGCCATTCTTCACTTGTTCCTGTGTGGTTATACCCCCCGGCGCAATTACAACCAATTTATCCCCCATCAACCCATCGCTGCCGATGCTGATTTTAGAATCTTTTTTGATGAATTTTTTCACATCATCATTTAAAGTAAGATCAACACGCACTGTACTATCATTCATGATAGTAATATTGGCTACAACGCCAACTGTTATGCCTGCAAACCGAACGTTATTGCCAATAGCCAAACCATTAACATTTCTAAACGTTCCGTAAACACCAAATGTGGAGCTAAACAGATTTCTTTTATTGCCTATTAAAAAAATAATGGCAATCAAAACCGCTAAACCAGCAATGGTAAACAGCCCTATTTTTATTTTTTGTGATCCCGTTGTTTTCATGATATATCTTTAAAAAATTCCCTGGCTATTTCGTTTTTTGATTTTTGAAGGCTTTCAAACGTTCCTTCGGCTATATACTCCCCACTATCCATAATCACTACCCGGTCCGATGTGATGCGTGCGCATTCCATGTCGTGGGTTATAATAATCGAGGTGGTTTTATATTTCTTCTGCATATTCAGTATCAACTCGCTTATTTCCCGTGATGTTATGGGATCTAAGCCTGTCGTTGGCTCGTCATACAACATTATTTCAGGTTTAATGATCAACGTACGGGCCAATCCAATTCGTTTTCGCATACCTCCGGAGAGATCTGAGGGCATTTTGTCTATCGCGTCAACCAAACCCACCCCCTCCAGCACTTCGTTCACCCGCTCGTCTATTTCCTGCTGATTTTTCATCTTTAGAACCCGGGTTAATGGAAACTCCAGATTCTCTCTCACCGTCATCGAATCAAACAAAGCTCCGCTCTGAAACAGAAAGCCAATTTTCATGCGCAATTCCTTCAGCTGATTATCATTCATATCGGTAACCTCGTCGCCAAATACCTTTATTGACCCGCCATCGGGAGTTAATAAGCCCACTATACATTCTATAGTAACCGATTTCCCCTCACCTGATTTCCCCAGTACAACCACATTTTCCCCACGATCTACTTCAAGATTAATGTCTTTCAGTACATTTTTTTTACCAAAAGATTTTTTCAATCCTTTTATCACGATAATCGCCTCTTTTTTAGTCTTTGTAGTGGCTTCCTTTTTTTCCTTTACCGCCTCCATATTATTTATAGAATAAAATACTAGTTACTTGTAATGCAATGGCATCAATAACAAAAATCCACAGCGAAGCGGTTACCACGGCCGAATTAGCCGCTAAACCCACACTCTCTGTTCCTTTGTTTGAATTGAAGCCTTTATAACATCCCACAAAACCTATCGCGAAGCCAAAAAAGATGGTTTTAACAAAGGCCGGTAAAAAATCAGAAAAGTCAATCGAAGCCACACATTTGTGCAGGTATAAGGTATAACTAACGCTATCTTTAATATTCAGGGCTAAAAAGCCACCTGCTAAACCAATAACATCACCAATAACCGTTAGTAACGGCACCATAAGCGTTACCGCCAATATACGTGTAACAACCAGGTATTGCACCGGGTTAGCGCCTGATACTTCCATGGCATCAATTTGCTCGGTAACCTTCATGCTACCCAGCTCAGCGCCTATGCTTGATGATATTTTACCGGCACATATCAGCGCTGTAATCACAGGGCCAATCTCGCGGATAAGCGAAACGGAAAGTGTTTTGGGTAACATCCCCACCTGGCCAAAAGATTCTAACGATGGCCGTAATTGTAAAATTAAAACGGCTCCCATAATGAACGAAGTTATACCCACCAGCATCATCGACCGATAACCGATCTCGTAACACTGACGAATAAACTCCGACCACTCGAAGCCGCCTTTAAATATATTCCTGAAAAACCTGGTGAAGAAAACGCATTGATCGCCAACCTCGGCAAACCATTTTCTCCAACCTGTTAGTTCTAATTCCTGCTCCGCCATAAGGTGTTTATTAATTGACTGTTACAACAAACGATTAGCTATTTGTTTTTTATCCGCTCAAATAAATCTCACCTTGGCGTTAAAGCCGGTTTACATCATTGGTATTTCCATCAAAAGCAAACGGGATTGCGCTTCGGTTTCAATTTTAAGCGAGCTTAAATCATAAACACCCAAAGCGTCTCTTTTGTTTAATATATGCCCGTCGATCTTAGCCGCACCTTCAATAACGAAAATATAAAGGCCATTCCCCGGAATTTTTATATCATAATTTATGGTCTGTCCCGGCTCAAAATCCCCCATAGAAAAAACAGCATCCTGATTGATCCAAAGCGTATCCGCATCCTTATCTGGTGATATAAGCGTTGCCAATTGATTGGATTTTAACACCTCGTTAAAGTTTTTTTGATCATACCTTGGTTTGATGTTTCTTTCCTTAGGGAACAACCATATCTGCAAGGTATTGGCATCCTCTGTTTTAGAATGATTGTACTCCGAATGCGTAACACCTGTACCTGCCGACATGATCTGAACTTCACCAGAATGGATTACACCAACACTTCCCATACTATCTTTATGCTCTAAAGCGCCTTTAATTGGTATGGTGATGATCTCCATATTATCATGCGGATGGGTACCAAATCCGGCTCCGCCTTTAATAATATCATCATTCAAAACCCTAAGCGCACCGAAATGTACTTTTTCAGGATTGTAATATGGGCCAAAACTAAATGAGAAATTAGCTTTTAACCAACCTATGTCGTTGTGTCCGCGTTCGTTAGCGGCATAATATATACTTTTCATAATCGTCTTATTAATTATATGTTTAAACATTCAATTTTTATTCCACAAATTAATTATGTGTATTTTTGCAAAATTATTTGGGTATAATGGCATATAAAGCAATAATAGCAGGCGCAAGCGGACTAATTGGCAGTAGTTTATTAACTATACTGCTAAATGAACCAGCCTATGCTGAAGTTACTGTTTTAGTGAGAAAGAAAACCGGCATCTCGCATCCAAAGTTAACCGAGATTATTGTTGATTTTAATAGGCTTGATGATTTTGCCGGAGATATTAACGGCCATGCATTGTTTTGTTGCATCGGTACAACTAAAAAGAAGACGCCCGATTTAACCGATTATTATAAAATTGAACATGATTATCCTGTAAAGTTAGGGCAATTAGCTGTTAAAAATGGCGTTAAACAATATCACTATGTTTCGTCTATTGGAGCTGATAAAGATTCTGCCGCTTATTATACCAGGTATAAGGGTCAAACCGAATACGATTTACAGCAACTGAAGTTGCCGTCTCTTCATATTTATCGTCCATCAATATTAGCCGGTGAAAGAAAAGATTATAGACCGATGGAAAAGCTTGCCACCGGACTATTGTATATCATTAATCCCTTACTTATAGGCAGCCTTAAAAAATACAGGAGCATACCTGCAAAAACCGTGGCAATGGCCATGTACAAACAATCAACAAATAGTGAAGAGGGTGTTTTTATACATCCATCTGATCAAATAAAACAAATAGCGTGAGCACTTATATTTCTGCCGAAAATCTCGGCCATTCTTTTCATGATAAATGGTTGTTTAAAAATGTAACCATTGGCGTTAACCGTGGTCGCCGTGTGGCCCTGGTTGGTATTAACGGCGCGGGTAAATCAACTCTTTTAAAATTATTAGCCGGCGAATTTCTACCTACCGAAGGCAAGGTTGTGCGCAGCCGCGATCTTCGTTTGGGCTACCTGGAGCAAGACCCGCATTTTAAAAACGCGGTTACCATAAGCGATTATATTTTCCATGCAGATAATGTGCAGCAGCAGGCTATCCGTAAATACGAAGAGCTTTTAGAAAATGATCCTGATAATGCCAAGGCTATTGATAAAGCCATGGAAGAATTAGGCGATGTTGATGCCTGGGAATACGAGTACAAGATCAAGACAATTTTAGGCAGACTAGACATTCATCATTTAAACCAACATATAGATACTCTTTCGGGCGGACAAAAAAAGCGACTTGCCTTAGCGCGGTTGCTTATTGAGGATCCTGATATTTATGTTTTGGATGAGCCTACCAACCACCTGGATATTGACACAATTGAATGGTTAGAAAAGTTACTGACCGATGGGGCAAAAACTATATTGATGGTTACGCACGACAGGTATTTCCTGGATAATGTGTGTAATGAGATCTTGGAGATTGACCGTGGCAAGATGATACCTTACATTGGCAATTATGGTTATTATTTAGAAAAGAAAGCCGAACGCGAAGCTGTTGATGAACTACAATTCCACAAAAACTCCAACCTTTTAAAGAAAGAATTGGAGTGGATGCGCCGTCAGCCACAGGCTCGTGGTACCAAATCAAAAGCTCGTATAGATGCTTATTATGATTTGGAAGACAAAACCAAAGGCGGCGGTCCTAAAGAAAAGGTTGAGCTTAGCGTTAAAACCGCACGCCAGGGTAATAAGATTATGGAATTACACCATATCAATAAAGCCTTTAATGGCATTACCTATACTGATAACTTCAGCTACGTATTCAAAAAAGGGGATCGTATTGGCCTTGCCGGTAAAAACGGAAGTGGTAAATCCACCCTGTTGAATATGATAACGAATGGCTTGCAGCCAGATTCAGGAACGATTGAGCGTGGCGAAACAACTGTAATGGGTTACTTCCATCAATCAGGGATTACCTTTAAAGAGGAAGAACGTGTTATTGATGTAGTAAAAAACGTTGCAGAGTTTATTACGATGGCCGATGGGAAAACCATTTCAGCATCTGCATTACTTACGCTATTCTTATTCCCTCCTGCTAAACAGTATGGCTTTATAGCCAACCTGAGCGGTGGTGAAAAGAAACGTCTGCAACTGATGAGCATCCTGATGAAGAATCCAAACTTCCTGATACTGGATGAGCCCACCAATGATTTGGATATTGACACCTTAAACGTACTGGAAGAGTTTTTAACCAACTACGGTGGCGTATTAATGATGGTATCGCACGATAGGTATCTACTGGACAAATTAACCGATCAGTTGTTTATTGTAGAGGAAAAAGGCCATGTAAGAATATACAACGGCAACTATTCTTCGTACAGAATTGAACAGGAAGAAGCCAGAAAACAAAAGCTGAACCCTGCTCCTGTAGCTGCAATAACCAGCACCCAACCTAAAAAAAGCAAGCTAAGCTTTAAGGAAACTAAAGAGCTTGAAACGCTTGAAACAGAAATTGCGTTGCTCGAAACTCAAATTAAAGACTGCAACAATCAGTTAAATGCTGTTGGTATTGATACCCATTTATTAAATGAGTTGATTGATAAATCGGCAAGGTTAAGTATAGAACTTGATGAGAAAAGCCTGAGATGGCTTGAATTAACCGAGCTAAAAGAAATGTAATTATGAAGGAATCGGATATTATAGCTACTGTAGGGGTTGTGATTTTATTGATTGCATTCCTATTGAACCTATATAAAAAGCTGCCTGCAAATAGCATTCTATATACCCTAATGAATTTTATAGGGGCTGCTACTTGTGGGTATTCATCCTATTTAATAAAATTTTATCCGTTTGTAGTATTGGAAACCATTTGGGCGCTGTTCGCACTAGCGTCATTAATTAAGGTTTCACGTGGAACATCCGGAAATGAACAATAAAAACAACACGTTCCACGTGGAACGTGTTAAATAATTTAATGGTTTAAGCCATGTTTAAGAAGTATAATGTAATAGTTGTAGGCGCCGGGCATGCTGGTTGTGAAGCCGCTGCTGCTGCTGCCAACCTTGGTTCATCTGTTTTATTGGTTACCATGAATATGGGAACTATAGCACAAATGAGTTGCAACCCTGCCATGGGTGGTGTTGCCAAAGGACAAATTGTGAGAGAGATTGATGCGATGGGTGGATACTCCGGCATCATTACGGATAAAACATCCCTGCAATTCCGCATGCTAAACAAGTCGAAAGGGCCCGCCATGTGGAGTCCCCGTGCCCAAAGCGACCGCGCCCGGTTTGCGGAAGAGTGGCGTTTAGCGCTGGAAAGAACACCCAATGTTGATTTCTGGCAGGACATGGTAAGCTCCCTGTTGGTAAAGAACGGAACCGTTTGTGGCGTGCGTACATCAATTGGTGTAGAAATAGAAGCCGACGCGGTGATACTAACTAACGGTACTTTCCTAAATGGCGTTATCCATATTGGCGAAAAACGCTTCGGTGGCGGCCGTTCAGCAGAGCGTGCGGCAACAGGTATAACTGAGCAGTTAATCGATTTAGGATTCGAATCAGGCCGAATGAAAACAGGCACTCCGCCACGTGTGGATGGCCGCAGTTTGAACTATTCCTTAATGGAAGAACAGTGGGGCGATGAAGAAAGAGGTCGTTTTTCTTATACCGATGTTGAACTATCAAACGATCAACGTTGCTGCTGGATCACATATACCAATACCAAAGTTCACGAAACATTAAAAGAAGGTTTTGAAAAATCGCCAATGTTTACCGGGAGAATTAAAGGATTAGGCCCAAGATATTGCCCATCTATAGAAGACAAAATAAACCGCTTTGCTGAGCGAGATCGCCACCAGATATTCGTTGAACCCGAAGGTTGGAATACTTGTGAAATCTATGTAAATGGTTTCTCGACATCATTACCTGAGGATATTCAATACAAAGCATTAATACAAATTCCGGGGTTTGAGACAGTAAAAATGTTCCGCCCGGGTTACGCCATTGAGTACGATTACTTCCCACCTACCCAATTAGATCTGACTTTAGAAACCAAACAAATCAGCAATCTTTATTTCGCTGGGCAGATAAACGGAACAACTGGTTATGAAGAAGCGGCATCTCAAGGGTTTATTGCAGGCATAAATGCACACCAAAAAATACATGATAAACATGAACTGATACTAAAAAGATCAGAATCATATATCGGTGTATTAATTGATGACCTGGTAACTAAAGGAACCGAAGAACCGTATCGTATGTTTACATCAAGAGCGGAGCATAGATTATTACTTCGCCAGGATAATGCTGATATAAGGCTAAGCCCTATCGGTCATGAACTGGGTTTAATAAGTGATGCCCGTTTAGATAAGGTAAATGCCAAAATTAAAAACTCGGATGATATTGTAGCTTATACAAAATCAAGGTCACTTAATCCCGAGCATGTAAACTCGTTATTGGAATCTTTAGAAACAAGTCCAATATCTCAGGGTGCAAAACTGTTCGCTTTATTAAGCAGACCACAAGTTAACTTTAACGATTTGAGAAAAGCAGATAGCGGACTAGATGAGTTACTATCTGCCTACGATAAAGAAACTATTGAACAGGCTGAAATAAAAATCAAATACGAGAGTTATTTTGAAAAGGAATTAGATATTGTTGAACGCATGAAAAAAATGGAAGACCGCGAGATCAATACCGAATTTAATTATCATAGCCTGAGCTCGCTTTCAAAAGAGGCCCGCGAAAAGCTGATGAAAATTAAACCACGTACTTTAGGTCAGGCATCGCGCATCTCAGGCGTTTCACCGTCGGATATATCGGTTATTATGGTTCACATGTCAAAATAATACTATAAAATGTTGATTATTAAATAATTATATAAATTTCTGTTTAAAGCGATTATTTTTAATTTCGAATATAAATCTTCATCAAAAAGCAAAAATCGTTTATAGCTCATAAAAACTATGTTAAATAAAAAATCGCTTTTTTTCTGCACTTTTTTATCGTTGATAACAGTATTTTTCCTGCTTTCGGGTTGTGCAAACATCCAAAGGCCGATGGGCGGGCCAAAAGACGTGACCCCTCCCCGACTTTTGAAAGCGACGCCACCAAACATGAGCCGGAATTTTAAAGCCAAAATTATCCAGCTTGATTTCGATGAATATTTTAAATTATCGAATCAGTATACAGAAATTTCCATGAGCCCAACTCAGGACAAATCACCGGAATATAAAATTAAATCAAAAAGCCTGGTTATCGTTCTTAAAGACACGCTTCAGAAAAACACCACCTACGTTATAAATTTTGGTAAAGCAATTGCCGATGTAAACGAAGGAAATATTTTGAAGAACTTTACTTATGTTTTTTCTACCGGCCCACATATTGATTCATTAAGCGTATCCGGAACAGTTACCAATACATTAACGCAAAAAAGGGAAAAGGATGTAACAGTAATGCTTTTCCCGGCTGAAAAAGATTCGGCATATTTTGGAAAGAAAAAACCTTCTATTTATGCTACTACAGATACTGCCGGAAATTTCTCACTAAATAACCTCCACGATGGCGATTACCGCATATACGCGCTCGAAGAAAAAACGCCTGATAGGATTTATAATAAGGATGACGAATTGATTGCTTTTCAGAAACAGCCTGTACATTTATATGCCGATACATCTGGCATACAATTAAATTTGTTTAAAGAAGAGCCGGCAAAATTTCGGGCTACAGGAAAATTTGAACAGGATGGAAGACTATCTTTTGTTTTTAATAAAAAGCTGAACAACCCATCGGTTAAAATTATTTATCCCCCGGCATTAGATGATCAAAAAATAGTAGAATTTTCCCCTACTAAGGATACCACTAACATCTATATGAAAAATATGGACTTTGACTCGATAAGGGTAGCGTTTTATGATAATAATAAACCGTTGGATAGTGTATCAAGATTAAAAGGAAGAAAAGAAAGCTTTACAAAACTTTACACCTTTAGATTAAATATAAGCAATACAAATAAATTAAAACCCACATCTGATTTGATGATCATAGCTTCTTATCCTATTGCTTCCTATGATCCCTCACAAATAACTTTATACGAAGATTCGGTAGCTGTAAATAACCTAAACATTATAAAAGATACAAGTAACCTTAAGCGCTATATTATAAAATATAGATGGAAACAAGATTCCAGGTATATACTTGTTGCAGATGAAAACGCTTTCACTTTTATAAACGGCGATAAAAACAAGAAATACCAGAAGCCGTTTTTGATTGATAAAATAGAAAATTACAGTACGCTAACCATGAAAGTTACGGTTCCTGATACTTCAAAACAATACCTGGTTGAGGTTTACCAGGATGCTGACCACATTATACAAACAGATAAAATAACTAAAAACACATCTATCGTTTATAAAAATTTCCTAACGGGTAAATATTCATTTAAAGTTGTTTATGATGATAATCATAATGGCAAGTGGGATAGTGGTAATGTGAAACAAAAAAGATACCCAGAAAACATCTGGGTTGACCCCGTACAAATTACGCTAAGGCCAAACTGGGATGCGGAAGAAAAGCTGGATATACCAAAAGAACAGGTGTTACCTTAATACCTACTCTTTAAACCAGCCGGAATACATAATGTAATTATTAGGCAGGCGTTTAAGCATTTCACGCTGCTCATCGGTAATTGGCTTTATTTTTTTTGCGGGGATACCGGCATATAGATAGCCAGATTCGCATATAGTTTTCTCAAGTACAATAGCGCCGGCTGCTATGATAACAAATGGCTCAACAACGGCGTAATCCATTACTATGGCTCCCATGCCTACTAATACATTATCATGTAAAATACAGCCGTGTACAAGCGCGTTATGGCCTATAGAAACATTGTTACCTATATCTGTACCGGCATGCAGATAAGTACAATGTATCACCGCACCATCCTGTATATTGGTATTGTTACCTATCTTAATATAGTTTACATCGCCACGAATAACAGCGTTAAACCAAACAGAACAATTATCGCCCATTATAACATCACCAACAATGGTGGCATTTTCAGCAATATAACAATCAGAACCCCAAACAGGGCTTTTATCTTTTACTGGTAGAATGAGTGGCATTATTTAATTTTTAATTATATGTTTGATAAAATTTAAAAAGCGGAAATAGCTCAGCTGGTAGAGCATCAGTTTCCCAAACTGAAGGTCGCGAGTTCGAACCTCGTTTTCCGCTCTTAATTAAAATACCGTATCCTCTATCACCTCAGCATGCACAGGATAATCAGTAGTATAATGTAATCCCCTACTCTCCTTACGTAACATTGCAGATTTAACTACAATATATGATACCTGGATCAGGTTACGCAGCTCACAAAGCTTTACGGATAATTTAGTTTTTTTATAGAAAGATTCAGTTTCCTCATATAATAAACCTAACCTGCGCATAGCTCTCTCCAGCCTAAAATCAGAACGAACTATACCCACATAATCATTCATCAGTTTTTGCATTTCACGAACATTATGTGTTACCAATATATCTTCATTTGATAATTGTACACCATGCTCATTCCAGTCCGGTATATTTTCAGGCAATACATTTTTTTCAAACTGACCAATCGCATGTTCATAAATACGGTGTGCAAAAACTAATGCTTCCAATAATGAATTTGACGCCAAACGATTAGCCCCATGCAAACCTGTTGAAGAACACTCACCGCAAGCATATAACCTATGTATAGATGATTTACCTACATGATCAACCATTATACCTCCACACATATAATGACAGGCAGGAGCCACCGGGATCATATCCTTGGTCATATCAATACCTATCTCTAAACACTTGGCATATATATTAGGGAAATGAGCCAGTATATCTTTTTTATTGCGATGACGAATATCTAAATAAACATAATCCTCACCTGATTTTTTAATCTCGGCATCAATGGCACGCGCAACAATATCACGTGGCGCTAATGATTTACGCGGATCATATTCCTGCATAAATTCTTCACCACTAGTCCTTTTTAACACACCACCAAAACCACGTACTGCTTCGGATATTAAAAATGAAGGATATTCACCCGGGTTATATAACGCTGTTGGATGGAATTGTATAAACTCCATATTCCTAACTTTTCCTTTAGCACGATAAACCATCGCGATACCATCACCAGTGGCAATAGTTGGATTTGTAGTAATTGAATAAATATGACCAGCACCACCAGATGCCATTACCGTAACTTTAGATAATATCTTATCAACAGTATTAGTATGTGTATCTAAAGCATAAATACCATAACATATTATATCATCGCTCGACTTATTCACATAATCACCTAAATGGTGTTGGGTAATTAAATCAACAGCAAAGTAATGCGTTAGTATTTCAATATTCGGGTTCTTATGTATCTGCTCTAATAATGATCTTTCAATCTCGAAACCGGTTATATCCTTATAATGTAATACCCTGAATTCTGAGTGGCCACCTTCTTTTGCTAGGTCATAAAAACCTTCATTGGTTTTATCAAAATTGGTTCCGTAATCAATAATTTCTCTGATCCTTTCCGGACCTTCTTCAATTACGATTTCCACAGCCTCCTGATCACAAAGGCCATCTCCTGAAATTAGAGTATCATTTATGTGTTTTTCAAAGGAATCTTCTTTTTTATCCACAACCACCGCGACACCTCCCTGGGCATACTTAGTGTTAGATTCGTCTTCATTTGACTTTGTAACTATCAGAACCTTACCATGTTTTGCCGCCTTTAATGCAAAACTCAATCCTGCTATGCCTGATCCTACAACTAGGAAATCCACTGTTCTGGTCATATATGTGCTATAATATGTGTAAAATTAGTGCTTATGTTAGTAATAGGCACTAAAGATGTTAATTTTGTGTAAGTAAATATTTAATAAATAAACAGAACGTTGATAAGTGGCTGTTTAATGACAAAATGGGTTAAACTTTGAGTTACTTATGAGATCAATATTCGCAGTAACTAACATTTAATTAGCTCACAAAATACTAACAATATAACTTTGATAAAATTAGTTGTTACTGACATGCTATTATAAATCAACTCTATATAAATTAATAACTTTTAAAATAGTGTGGATAAAATATTAAAAACAACTTTTAGCCCAAATAGTTCAACAACTTTTTAACATAACTAACACCTTAATAACAACTGTTTCTTTATATATATATAAACTAATTATTATTAATTGATTTGTGGAATGGATACCTTAGAGGAAATAAATTTGAAAGGTTTTGTTGACGAATACATCGACCCAACACTCGACCTTTTTGTTGAAATTGAAAAACTTAAAAAAGAAAAAAATGCTGTCATACTTGCTCACTACTACCAGGAAGGCGATATTCAGGATATCGCGGATTATATTGGAGATAGCCTCGGATTATCGCAACAAGCCGCAAAAACAGATGCCGACATTATTGTATTTGCCGGTGTACACTTCATGGCCGAAACAGCAAAAATATTATCACCAAACAAAAAAGTCCTATTACCGGATTTAAAGGCAGGATGTTCATTAGCAGATAGTTGCCCACCACATTTGTTCAGGAAATTTAAAGAAAATTACCCTGATCACCTGGTAATAACCTACGTGAATTGTACAGCTGAGTTGAAGGCTATGACGGATATTGTTTGTACCTCAAGCAACGCGGTACAAATAGTGGAAAGCTTACCTGCAGACCAAAAAATAATATTCGGGCCTGATAAAAATTTGGGTGCTTATGTGGCTAAAAAAACAGGTAGAGACCTGGTTTTGTGGAATGGAGCTTGTATGGTACATGAGATATTCTCAAGAGAGAAAATTACCAAACTGAAAGAGCGATATCCAAATGCAAAATTATTAGCTCACCCTGAGTGTGAGGATGTTATTTTGCAAATGGCCGATTACATAGGGTCGACAACCGGGATACTAAAGTATGCTACTAACAACCCTGCAAAGGAATTTATAGTAGCAACAGAAGCGGGTATTTTACACCAGATGCAGAAGGATAATCCTGATAAAGTATTTATCCCTGCTCCGCCAAATAACAATTGCGCGTGCAATGATTGCCCGCACATGAAGCGTAATACCTTGGAAAAACTATACCTGTGTTTAAAAAATGAATCGCCGGAGATAGAGGTTCCACAACATATAATTGAAAGAGCTGTAAAACCTATTGAAAGAATGCTGGAGATTTCAGCACAATTAGGGTTATAACTTAACGGGAAAGACTTACGAAGTTTTTAAAACTTCGTAAGTCTAACACTCAATAAAAAAAGCCCGCTTAAAATTTTAAGCGGGCTTTTTTTATTGAGTAGATATAACTAAATCCCTGAATCTTTTTCAGCTTCTAAGGCTGTTCTAACATTACTTGGTAAAGCTGTTAATAAGCTATAACCTGTTGCTGTTTCAATATCTTTTACGGTTACAATATATTTAGTCCAGTCGGAATTAATGGTATTGATATTAGGCGTATTAACCGCGATAACCCTTGTTGCAGTTGTTACACGGCTTAAATCACCATTACCAACGGGGATAATTACAGCCACTTTCCAAACATTACTAGGTACATTAACATGGCCGGCATCAACAGTATTAGCAGTACCTACTGATCCTGTACCTCCTGTACCATAGCTACCCATGATGATATAAACCTCGTTACCGGCTGTAACTTGCGTACGTAAATAATTTTCCAGATTACCCCAGGTTTGTTGATTATTTTGCGGTGCCTGTGGTATCATATTGGTCATTAAAAAAGTAGCGTCATTTGCATTAGTAGAACTTGTTCTATCGCCTGAAGGGCAATTGTGTCCTCTATCAAAACCTGAACCACTGTAAGCAGTACTTTGCACTTCAAAAAATCCGGTTGGTAACCCGCTAAAAGCAGCAAAATCATTTTGGCGACCTGTAGACTGTGTTATATTAGTTGCATCTAAATGCCAGCTTACCCAGTTTGGTTCCCCTTTGGTACTGTTGTATGATTCTACATAATAGCCCTGATTTATTAAATAATTATCAGCCATTACAATTGCTGTTGTTGCATTTGATGGATTGCCAAATAAAAGATTGCTGTTATCACCTGTCTCAGGTGGGGCATCAGTACCAATAGTTACACCTCTTGGGGTTGCTGCCGATGATGACGCAGAAGTATCAGGGCCAGTTGTTGGCGGAGTAACAATGGTTACACCTGAATTTCCGGTTCCTTTAAAGGTAATATCATCAACATCTATACGGGTAGTACCGGCTTTTACTATTTTAAATCTTACTTTACCGGTAACTGATATTTTAAATGAATCGGTTACTAAAGTAGTGCTGCTTTCGGTAATATTACTGCCAACCTGGGTATAAGTTGTACCACCATCTGTTGACTGCATTAGCTGCCAGGTAGAAGATGCATCGGTACCATATTTAGCATGTTTAATACTTAATTGAGTAAGTCCGCTAATATCAAAGTTCATTGCTAAATAGCCGGTGCGTATTCTAACGGAAAAATTTCCATCTTTTACATCTCCTGCAAGGTTACCGATTAAAGCATCATTAAAATCCCATGATCCTGTACCTAAAGTTACATTAGCATCGGCATAAGCAGCTTTTGTAGAGGTTGTAGCTTCTTCAAAATCCTCGGTAATAACATATGGCACTGGTTGAGTGGTTCCAGTACTTCCTGTTGAGCCAGTAGTTCCGGTACTTCCACCAGATCCTGAATTTGTGTTTGTTGCATTATCTTTTTTACAGCTTGCAATTGCCAGTACAAGGCTGGCAGAAATAAGTAGGTTTCTAAACTTCATAGATTATTTTTTTTGCAAATATGCTAATGCACTATTAATCTAATGTTAATATTTGTATATAGCGATTAATCTTTCTGAGTTTTTAATGAATTTTTAGAAAGGGATTTGTTTTTAAGCTGTTATTAAAGAAATATTTGACCTGAGCTTTTTCGTATTTTTGCACTGTTTAAAAAAGTATCATGGCATTATTTGATAATAAAGAGAAAACTAACATAGAGAACTTAGGTGAATTTGGTTTGATAGATCACCTTACAAAAAATGTAAAGCTTACCCGCGAAAATACTACTAAAGGTGTTGGTGATGATGCTGCAGTGCTTGATGCTAAAGGAAAAAAGGTATTGGTATCAACAGATATGTTGCTGGAGGGAATACATTTTGATTTAGCTTATACACCATTAAAGCATTTGGGATATAAAGCTGTACAGGTAAATCTGAGTGATATTTATGCGATGAATGGTACGGCTACGCAAATTACTGTATCAGTAGGTTTATCCAGTAAATTCCCTTTAGAGGCTATTGAAGAATTATATGAAGGTATTTATTTAGCTTGCGATAAATATGGGATTGATATAGTTGGCGGTGATACTACTTCATCAAAACAAGGCCTGGTGATCAGTATAACTTCTATTGGCTATGCCGATGAAAAAGATATTGTATACCGTAATGGCGCCGAAGAAGGTGATTTAATATGTGTATCGGGTGATTTAGGTGGTGCTTATGTTGGCTTACAATTGCTGGAACGCGAGAAACAAATATTTCTCGAAAACCCAAATATTCAGCCCGATCTGGAGGGAAAAGATTATATAGTAGAACGCCAGTTAAAACCGGAAGCCCGTGGCGATATTATCGACTTACTAAAAGAAATTGAAGTTAAACCAACATCTATGATTGACATTTCTGATGGATTGGCATCTGAAATATTGCATATCTGCAAGCAAAGTAATAAAGGCTGTAATTTATACGAGGAAAAGATACCACTTGACCCGATGACGTTTGAAACAGCACGCGAATTCAATCTCGACCCAACGGTTTGCGCTTTGAGTGGTGGCGAAGACTACGAGCTGTTATTTACCGTAAAACAAGCCGACTATGACAAAATTAAGTTTAAAATGGATATTACCATCATCGGCTATATAACAGAGCCTGCGGTGGGCTGTAATTTAATAACTAAGGGCGGTGTAGTTCATCCATTAAAAGCACAGGGATGGAACGCATTTAAAAAAAATGATTAAATTGGTCTAATAAATTTCCTTAATCACATGAAAAAGTACCTGTTTGTAAGTTTGTTAATATTATCAGTAAGTTTTGCAAGAGCGCAGGACGGGGTAATGTTTAAAATAAAATTTTTGCCAAGCCACACTTATTTAATTGCAACAAATGTGTCTGGTGTTGTTACCACCGATTTATCCGCAAATAAGGATCTGGCAGAAAAGCTAGCAACCAAAGGTATTACGCAACCTTTGGTTGCCAGTGCGCAATTTGATAACAAAACAACAGCCACAACAGGAGCACTTTCGGCTGATAATAGTTTCCCGGTAACTATGGTGAAAGGAGCGATGCCAAATATTACCGTTGCTATTAATGGTAAACCAATACCGATACCAGCCCCTAAAGGTGCAGAAATTAAATTTTATGGTCATGTAGACGCTGATGGAAAACTTAATTTAGATTCAGTAGGTGGAAAGAAGCTGGATGACTCCGCTGCAGCGCCAATTAAAAAAATGGTGAATAGCATGATGGGTGCCATAAATTTTCCGGAGCATCCAATAAAAGTGGGTGAATCGTTTACACAAACAGTTCCTTTTAACCTGCCAATGGCTAACAAAGGAATGGCCATGAGCATTAAGGTTACCTATAAACTGACAAGTATTTCCGGAGATAGTGCTTATTTTGATATAGCACAGGTACTTGATATGCAATTAGACTTAAAAGGTGTTAATGTAAGCCTTACCGGAAATGGTAGCGGAAAAATGGTTTACAATATCAAAAATAACTATCCAACAAGTTCAAACGGCGATATAAAAATGTTTATAACTGTTAAGTCGGATAAAATTAATGCTGTGGCAACAGCTAAAATATCAACAAACACTAACTATCAGATCAATTAATATTTAAGCGAAGATTATTCTTCGCTTAAATATTTTTGATCTATTTGTTTATTAGCCTTGGCTCCAAGGCTTTTTATTTTTTCGGCGGTTTTGGTAAGGTTACCATTGCCTTCAGTTAGCTTACTTATAGCATTATCATAAGCCGATTGGCTTTGTTTGATGTTTTTGCCGATACCTTCCATATCGCCTACAAAGCCGACAAATTTATCGTACATAGCGCCGCTTAATCGTGCAATCTCCAATACATTCCGGTTTTGGCGTTCTTGTTTCCAAATGCTGGCGATCGTGCGTAGTGTGGCTAATAATGTAGATGGACTTACAATTACCACCCGTTTATCCCAGGCATCGCTGAACAGCTCGGCATCAATTTGTACCGCGAAACTAAATGATGATTCTATCGGAATAAATAACAAAACAAAATCAGGTGAATTGATCTGGTGCAGGTCATGATAGTTTTTTGCAGATAATCCATTTACATGACTACGGATAGATTCCACGTGGCCTTTTGAAAATAACTTGCGCTCCTCTTCGGTTTCGCAGTTAACCAGGCGCTCATAAGCAATTAGTGATACTTTGGAGTCGATAACCAAATGCTTGTCATCCGGCAAATCAATAATAACATCGGGTTGTAAACGGCTGCCATCATTACCGGTAAAACTTGCCTGTATGCGGTATTCCTGATCTTTTACCAATCCTGAACGCTCTAAAACGCGCTCCAAAATAACCTCACCCCAGTTTCCTTGTTTCTTATTGTCGCCCTTTAATGCTTTGGTAAGGTTTTGAGCCTCGTTGCTGATCAATTGGTTCAGCTCCATCAGTTGGGTAATAACACCTTTAAGAGTGTTGCGCTCGGCAGCCTCCATATTGTAAACCTTGTCGACTTTTTCCTCGAAAGCCTTGATATTTTCTTTGAGTGGATTTAACAGGATATCCAGGTTGGCACGGTTGGTTTCCACAAATTTTTGGGATTTTTCATCGAGCAGCTTATTGGCTACGTTCTGAAACTCTAGCTGGAATTTTTGCTGTATCTCCTGGATAGATTTTTCCTGTTCCATCAACCGTTCGCGCTGTGCTTTGAATGATTCCTCGGCTTTAGCCATCCGGTTTTTTTCGGTTAGCAGTTCCTGGTTTAAGGTAGATACGGAAGCATCATATCTTATGCGCTCGTCCTGTAATAATTTATCAGATTTATCACGTTCGGCTATTAAGCCCGATGCACGCTCTTCACTACGCGCCACAGCAATTTTAAGTTGGTCGCTTTCTGCTTTTAAACGCAGCAGCTCATCGGCAGAAAGACCATCAGCTGCCGGTTTCTTCAAAAAGAAATAAACAGCAATTACCAGAATTAAAACGGAAACAATTAAAAAGACGACACTCATTTTGCAAAAAATATTAGCAAAACTAAGATATAAAATTTAATAAGAAAAAGAAAAGATGGAGCTTTATTAGATTGACCAATCCAAATCAGTCATGCCGAATTTATTTCGAAATCTCATAGGACAGTCATCGATTTGCAAAGCATCGCCAAGCAACAGAGATGCTGAAATAAATTCAGCATGATATCAGGATAATTTTATTGATTCGAATTACCAGCTTTTTCAACCCTCAAACCAACATCACTAACTTCATGCAAAGGGTTATCTCGCATATTTTGTTCAATAGCGAAATGGTACACCCCTTTTGCCGGGAACATATAGTTTGCGCGGAACATCATTTGGTAACTATATAAATTACCTGAACCTACGCCCAGCCATTCGCCGTCGGCGTTGGCCAGTTTAAATTCGTAGCGGTTAACGTCATTTTTTACGCCGGGTCCATTTTCATGCATTAAAATAAAAATGTTGGAATACTTATAATCGCCCGTTACCCGCAGGTTGAAGTACAGGTTGTAGGGAATCTTCTCATTGTCGATCTTCACATCATACTTAACCTGATTAACGTATGACCAGTTGTGATTCTCAATCCCGGTATTTTTATCAACGATGGCGCTGGGATCTGAACATCCGGCAAAAGACAACGCTACCAGGATAACGGGTAAAAAACAAAGTATTTTATAAGCACGCATCATTACTTATTATTCTGCTGATGGCCCGGGATTATTGCCGGGGCGGTTTTGATTATTTTGATTTGGCCGGCGATGTTTATGTCGACGGTTTTGATTGTTTCCTTGTGGCTTAGCTCCTTCAGGTCGAGTCCCTTCAGTACTATTTCCATCTGCGGGTTTGTTGTTTTCCGGGCGAGGCGCCTTCGGCCTGTTACCATCAACCGGCTTGCCACCTTCAGGGCGTGGCGGCCTGTTGTTCTGTACAGCACCCGCTGGCCTTGGCTGGTTTGCCTGCTGCGGGTTTTGATTAGGGTTGCGGTTATTCCGGTTTTTATTCTTGTTCTTATTTTTATTATTGTTGTTATTACGGCGTTCATCCAAACGGGTTAAACTATCTTGCCCAACAACGTTTTCATAATCTAAAGTTTTAACCGGCTTGGTCTCCAACTCAACCGTTTCACCCAAATCCGCAGGGATTACGCCATCCCTGTTTTGCTGCTGAATTTCTTTAACCTTACTAATCGGCAAAGGGATCCATGCTTCTTCACGAGGGTAAGCAAACCACATTATTTTTTTAAATATGTCGGTTTTTTGTAAGCGGGCATCACCCTTTTCGGTCTTTAATACATTTACATTATCGGGGATGTGTTTAAGCGCATCCATGTAAGTATCCAGCTCATAATTTAAACAACACTTTAACTTACCGCATTGTCCGGCAAGTTTGAGCGTGTTTAACGAAAGATTTTGGTAGCGTGCCGCAGAGGTAGAAACTGTTTTAAAATCAGTTAACCAGGTTGAGCAACAAAGCTCGCGACCGCATGAACCAATACCACCCAAGCGGCTTGCTTCCTGTCGCATACCTATCTGTCGCATCTCAATCCTGATACGGAACTGCTCCGCCATTTTCTTGATCAGCTCCCGAAAATCGACACGACCTTCGGCGGTGTAATAGAAAGTAGCTTTGGTTTTGTCACCCTGATAATCCACATCACTTAGTTTCATGCTCAGGTTAAGTTCCAATGCCAGCTTGCGCGATTTGTGCATGGTTTCCCACTCCATATCTTTGGCAGCCTTCCATTTTTCAACGTCGGCAACGGTAGCTTTGCGGTAGATCTTTTTGGCAACGTCGGCTTCCTTAACGCGGCGTTTAACCATCTGCATCCTCACCAGTTCGCCGGTTATAGATACGTGGCCAACGTCGTAGCCGCCGGTAGCGGTTTCAACCACCACAAGCTCGCCTGCTTCCAGGTAAATATTATCGCTATTCAGATAAAATTCCTTGCGAGAGCCCTTAAATTTAACTTCGATAACCGGAAACGGTTTATAATTTGTCGGCATGTCCATGTGCGACAGCCAATCGTATACATCTAATTTACTGCATCCGCTTGTTAGGCACGAGCCATTACTTTTGCAGCCTGCCGGTGAACATCCGCCCCCCGTTGAGCAACTTCCACATCCCATAATTAATTCGGTATATATTGTGTCCCCTGCGGGATCGTTTTAAACTTTAGTATCTTTATAATCTGTAAAGATACATCTAAAAATAAAATTTTCGGGTTTGCATTTCGTTCTACGTGATAATGTGTCTTTTCAAGCTCGGCACTTATAGCCTGGGCCTGGGTAATATTCATCACATTAGTCATTTTTTGCGCGGTTTCCAGTTCCTGCGCAGGCAGGTGAACCAGGTTCCCGGCGCCCGCCATCAGCAAGCAGCATTCCCGTACAAAACTCACGCCATAGCGTAAAAAATTCTTTTGATTTTCGCGGCCCATCTTAGCCAGCTGATCAACAAAAGGCAATATTTCCAAGCCCTTATTCCCAAAACACAAACGCAACCAGTCGACAAATAATTTATGGTATCCTTTGGTATCCTGCTGCAGCATTATCAGCGCTTCGGTTAAATTACCGTTGCTTAGATAAGCAATTTGCGCTGCCGCGTCTTCAGTTTGATTATATTTTTCTACCAGATGATTTTTAACTTCATTATAACCTAATGAGGGAATTTTTATCAGCTGAGTGCGCGAAAGGATGGTATTTAATATTTGATCCTGATTTTGGGCAACCAATAAAAATAACGTGTTTGGTTGCGGCTCCTCAATAATTTTAAGCAATGCATTGCCTTCCTTGTCCAGATATTCGGGCAGCCAAAGAATCAGTACTTTGTAGGTAGATTCAAAAGGCTTAAGACTAAGTTTTTTAATGATCTGGTGGCATTCGGCAATGTTGATATTGGCCTGTTTGTTTTCAGCATCCAGATAATCACGCCAAATATCCAGGCTTAAATATGGATGGGCGATAAAAGCCTCGCGCCATTGTTCAATGAAAGTTAACGCGGTATCATCCTTATGTTTAGCGAAGAACGGGTATGAAAAATGCAGATCGGGATGCATCAACTTTTTATACTTCCGGCAGGAGGAGCAAACCCCGCAGGAATCGTCAGGTTGCTTATCCTCGCACGATAAATATTGAGCGTAAGCAACAGCCAGCGCCAAACTTCCAGAACCTTCGGGCCCTAAAAATAATTGCGCGTGACTAACCCGGTTTTCATTAACCGAATTCATTAAACGTTGTTTTATCGCGGCCTGGCCTACAATCTCCTTAAACTGCATTGGTGCAAAATAAGCAATAGATTTGAGATGTGAGATATGAGATGTGAGACAAGGAGGGTTTTTGACAAAAATCGGCAAATTACCCCCTCCCGGCCTCCCCCTGATATCAGGGGGAGGTGTCGACGAAGGAGACGGAGGGGGTAAAAAACGTTTGCAGATGAACTCACCAAAATTAATTTATCTTTGGATATGGTAATCTCACATCTCACATCTCATATCTCACGTCTCAAATGAGATTAATGGCCTTTGATTACGGAACAAAACGCATAGGTATCGCGGTTACCGATCCGTTGCAGATCATCGCTACAGGTTTGGACACCATCCACCCGCAGCATATTGTCGATTATCTAAAAAAATATTTATTAACCGAGCAGGTTGAACTTTTTATTGTGGGCGAACCCAAGCAGATGGATAATAGCCCATCGCAATCGGCAGTGCATGTAAAGGGTTTTGTGACGATATTAAAAAAAAACTTCCCCGGAATCCCCATTGAAATGCTTGACGAGCGGTTTACCTCTAAAATGGCATCGGCGACCATAGCGCAAAGCGGTATGAATAAAAAAGGGCGACAGAACAAGGAATTGGTTGATACCATTTCGGCAATTATTTTGTTGCAATCGTGGATGGAAAAACGGGCGTTTTGAGTCTATTAAATGATGAGTTTATGGATAAGGTACTTTTTAAAGAAACGCAAAGCAATAAGATATTAATTATTGGAGCTGCGCTGTTTTCCGTATTTTTTGGTGTATTTACTGTTTTACAAGTGGTGCTGGGTAAACCGGTAGGAAATCATCCCGCGCCAGATTGGCTATTGATCGCACTTTTTGCGGGCAGCATTTTAAGCATTATTTTTTTTAATAAACAGAAGCTCATTTTAGAAATTACCGAAAAGGAGATTAGTGTAAGTTATGGATTACTAACAAGTGATACTAAAATTGCTGTAGATGATATCAGGAGTATACAGGTTAGAAAATACGACGGACTAAAAGAATTTATGGGCTGGGGTGTAAGATACAATGACAGCGAAAGTTGTTTTACCGTATCTGGAAACGATGCTTTAGAAATAGAACTAAAAAGCGGAACGAAGTTTTTAATAGGAACTCAAAAGCCCGAAGAGATTACCGGTATAATAGCCACGTTACCATCGTTTTCTTCAGTCTAAAAATTAATGGTTGCTTGACGTCGATTGTCAAAACGGTTTATTAAATTGGTGGCATGGAAACCTTAGGTGCAGCAATCAAAAAATTACGTGAAGAGCAAAATATCCCCTTAAGAAAAGTAGCCGCTTATATTGATATTGACCAGGCAATATTAAGCAAGATAGAGCATGGCGCCCGTCGGCCCAAACGCGAGCAGGTTATTGAATTAGCTAAATACTTTAAGGTTGATGAAAAGCCGCTGCTTATTAAATGGCTGGCCGGTAAAATACTGGAAGAAGTAGATGGCGATGAATATGCCGTTGACGCACTACAGGTGGCTAGTCAGATATTAAAGAGAATAGTAGAGGAGCCTAAAGAAGATAAGCCGAGTGTATTAGATTATTTAAAATTGGGTGAAGCGCCCGGCATGGAAAAAATGTTCCATAGCAATAAACTACCTACCTATATTGAGCTTGCCCGCTATTTGTTTAAAACAGCCACAGGCAAAAAGTTTGACGAGAACCTTGTTGATATCCAAACAAATTTTATAGGCGAAGACAAAGAGTATGAACTATACCTGTTTTATATGCCCAACCAGGACTGGCTAAAGAATAACGCCTTAACGCTAAACATGATCAACAGGCTGCCAGGTTATACGGGTAAAAAACGATTGATATTCGCTTCATTAAAATATGTGGATGATGAAACCTGTGTAAAACATCACATTGAGTTTGCTAAAATACCTTACTAGTCTGAACCTTGATTTTCCTGATTAGTCGATTACTTGATTATAATGAAGACTACATCAAGAAAATCCTTAAATCCGACCAATCAAGATTCAGACAAACAGCAGAATAATCAGAAAAATCATGGTTCGGACAAAATTCTTATCTTTGCGCCATGGAGATTTTGGATCCAAACCTTCAGGAATATTTAGATAATCATTGCGAGCCCGAGCCGGAACACTTGCAAAAGATTAACCGGGACACCTATTTAAAGGTATTAAAACCGCATATGTTATCGGGCCATTACCAGGGCCGTTTGCTGAGTATGCTCAGCAAAATGATGCAACCCAAACGTATTTTAGAGATAGGCACATTTACCGGTTATGCTACGCTTTGCCTTGCCGAGGGTTTAACCGAGGATGGTATTATTCATACCATTGAGGTTAACCGGGAGTTGGAGGAAATGCTTAATTCACATTTTAAATCAACAAATGTGGAAAACAAGATCAAATTGCATTTTGGGCCCGCAGAGCTGATTATAAAGGAGTTAGCGGCAGAAATATTCGATATTGTGTTTATTGATGCTGATAAAAAGAATAATTTCACTTACTTTGAGTTAATATTTGACAAAGTCAGATCCGGAGGATTAATAATAATTGACAATGTTTTGTGGAAAGGGAAGGTATACGGCCCAGAAAATGACGCCGATACACAACGAATTCGCGAACTAAATGATCGGATTTCCGTAGACAGCCGGGTAGAGCAATTAATTTTGCCTGTGCGCGACGGGATACTGGTCATCAGAAAAAAATAATTATGAAGAAAATCTTACTGATTACAACACTGCTCATATCCACCCTTGCCGCTTCGGCACAAAAAAATACATCAGAGTCGTATATCGAAAAGTTTAAGGATGATGCCATCCGCATCATGCATGAAACCGGCGTGCCGGCAAGTATAGTTTTGGGTGTAGCCATGCATGAATCAGCTTGTGGAAACAGCTCTATAGCCAAAAATCTGAATAATCAATTTGGAATGAAAGGCGGAGGCTCTTCGGTTTATTACAAACACAATAAAAAAGTAAGGTCGCCATATAAACAATACGGCTCAGTATTTGATTCTTTCCAGGATTTTGCCCGCATCATGACTGAGCGTAAGCAATTTAGCCACTTAACCGACGAGTTTACCCACTATGATTACATCGGCTGGGCAAAAGGAATACAACGCAGCGGTTATGCCGGCAGCAAAAAATGGGCGGCGCAAGTTTTAGGCATCATCAACAAGTACAAATTGAATTCGCTTGATGAAACACCGGCCGATCAGCCTCAATTAGCAAACAAACCGCAGTAAAATACTTTTTTAGTATTATTTTGGCCGAACTATTCTATTACCTCAAGTTTGGCTGTTATGCGTAAATCAGGATTTTTATTATTTTCAATATTGGGTTTAAGTGCGTGTACGGCACATAAACTAACCGTTGATAGTTCCATCAGCAACCGCCAGGCGCAACGAAATAATCAGGAGATCCAGGCGGAACACCGCGACGCGATTAATAATTACCAATCCTACACTTCGTTACAATATATTGAGCGTTTCAAGGCCATTGCCATACAGGAAATGAATTTGTACGGCATCCCGGCGAGTATCACCCTGGCGCAGGGTTTATATGAATCGGGCAGCGGGAACAGTGAACTGGCAAAAAACGCTAACAATCATTTCGGTATTAAATGCACCAGCGATTGGAAAGGTAAAAGCTATTATAAGGATGATGATAATAAGAACGATTGCTTCCGTGTGTACGATAGGCCGGAAGATTCCTTCCGCGATCACTCCAACTTCCTGAAAAGAAAAAATTACGCTCACTTATTCGAGTTGGATAAAAATGATTACCAGGGATGGGCATATGGCTTAAAGGCAGCAGGCTATGCCACCAATCCAAGATACCCACAATTGCTTATCGGCATTATCCAAAAATATAATCTTGATCAATATGACAGGCCCGAAGGTACAGTACAGAAAATTAAGCGTGAAGACAGGGTGTTTACGCAGATAGATCAAAATATAGGGAAAGCTAACCAGGATTCTATTGCGCAGGCTACGCCAGGTAACAAATTATATACAGTGCAGACCGGCGACACACTATATAACATATCGAAGCGTTTTGGTTTAACTGTTGATGAATTGAAAACCCTTAACAGCATGGCAGATAATAATATTAAGATCGGCCAACAATTAGTAGTGGCAAAATAGCTTGTTAATTTGTGTTAAATAGAATGAGGTTTGTACGGCAAGCATGTAGTTTTGGCATTGCTATGAGATTTGGACTGACGGTATTGTTGTTGGGGAGCTGTTTTTGTGCTTTTGCACAGGATAAGGTTGTTGACGGAATTGTTTTTGATAAAGGTACCAATGGCCGCATAGCCGAAGTAAACATTTTTAACACAAGCACCGGAAAAGCGGTATATAATAACCTAAAAGCAGAATATCAGATTGCGGCAAATATTGGAGACATATTGATATTTACCAAGCAGAATTATTTTAATGATACCATTAAGATTGAGAATTATAACTCATTGGCGGTTTATTTAAAACGCAGCGCTATACAATTACAAGAAGTAAAAGTGAATAGCGTTGTTATTAACCCTGAACAAAAATTGGCCGCTACCAAACGGGATTATACCAAATTATACGGTGTGCTTGATGATAAGGATATCCTTTCGGTATCACCGGGTAGCGGGGCAGGAATAAGTATTGATGCGCTTTATAATATGTTTAGCCGCGAAGGCCGCAATGCTGAAAAATTAAGGCAAACCATACAAAACGATTACTATCAGGATGTAATTGATTACCGTTTTAACCGTGCATTAGTTGTAAGAATAACAGGGTTAAAAGATCCGCAACTCACCGAATTTATGCAGCGCTACCGTCCGGGGTACTATTTTGTGGTGGCGGCAAGTGAATATGATTTTATAGCGTCGATTAAAGCAAACTACCGTAGATACCTTCGTCGGCCAAAGGCATATGCATTGCCAGCGCTTCAGCCGGCTAAGTAAAAACAAGTTCAAAGCATTAATTTTTTCTTATTTTTTATTGAAAAAGCAGATTTTAGCTTTTCTTTGTAGCAGCATGGTTATAAAAAGTGTTTCGGGCTTAATTTGTTCTATATTGTTATTGTCGGGTTTATCTGCAATAGCACAAAAAACCGATACCGTTAAAACAGACAGTATTAAAACAGATACTACACTTTTAAACAAATTGCGGATTGATCCCGGTAAAAATGAGTTACCGGTACGTGTGAGGCAAATACAAATAACCCCCATAGCCATACCGGTTACTCTACCCGATTACCAATTTAGCTATTGGCATAAATGGACTGTGTTCAATATTAACTTTAACCAATCCGGGTTTACCAAAAACTGGACCGGTGGTGGTGCAAGCAATTTAGCTTTAAATGTTAATTATGATTTTAAGGCAGAGTATAACAAATCGCCATTGGATTATACAACCGAAGTAAACCTGCTTTACGGTACATCAAAAATTAAAGGGGAAGGCCTGCGCAAAACCAACGACCGTATATTTTATGATAATAAACTAGCAACCCAACTATCAAAACACTGGTTGTTTTTTGGGTCGTTAACTTTCGAATCCCAGTTTGATAACGGATATACCTACCAGGATCCCTTGCCGCCATTGTTGATATCCAAATTTATGTCGCCGGGTTATTTAACGGAGTCTGCCGGGGTGGAGTATAGGCCAAATAAATGGTTCGATCTACGCCTGGGTGCCGCGACAGCCAGGCAAACATTTGTGTTGGATACTACCATATATCATAACCAGGTTGATAACTATGGTGTAACGGACAGGCATACATTGTTTAACCAAATCGCTTTTCAGGGTGTGGCTACGGTTGATAAGGATTTGATGCCAAACCTGCACATTACAGCACGTTATGCCTTATTTATACCATATACCCAATCATTGGCTTATATAAGTCACCGTGTTGATGCTACATTAACCGCCAAGGTGAATAAATTAATAGCGGTTACGGTTAATGGATCATTCCTATATGATAAAAATACCGCTCCACAGGCGCAGGGTACCGAGGGTATGGGTTTGGGTATGATCTATAAATTCCCCTGATCAAATCACGTTTAAACCAATAGGTTTAAAATCTTAACTTTGCATTCTTAATAACGATTAAAGAGCTGAATAATAATGTTTGAAAATCTTTCGGATAAACTCGACAGGGCGTTTAAAGTCCTGAAAGGACAAGGAACAATTACTGAAATAAACGTGGCGGAGACCATGAAGGAGATACGCAAAGCCCTTCTGGATGCCGACGTTAACTATAAAACTGCCAAAGCATTTACCGATGATGTTAGGCAAAAAGCATTAGGCGAAAACGTATTAACCGCTGTATCGCCGGGCCAGTTGCTTACTAAGATCATGAATGATGAGCTGGCAGCCTTAATGGGTGGCAGTACTGCTGAACTGGAATTTTCGGGCGCATTAACCATTATCTTAATTGCGGGCTTGAATGGTGCGGGTAAAACAACCTTTACCGGTAAACTTGCCAATTATCTAAAAACACAAAAAAAATAAAAAGCCATTATTGGTGGCTGATGATATTTACCGCCCCGCGGCTATTGACCAGCTGGAGGTTTTAGGCCAGCAGATCGGTGTTCCGGTTTATTCGAACCGCGAATCAAAAGATCCTATCGCGATAGCAAAAGAAGGTATCGCGTTAGCAAAACAAAATGGCCACAATGTAGTGATTATTGATACTGCCGGCCGTTTATCAATTGATGAAGCCATGATGGTGGAAATTGAGCAGGTAAAAGACGCGGTTAAACCACATGAGATTTTATTTGTGGTGGATGCCATGACCGGTCAGGATGCGGTGAATACAGCCAAAGTATTCAACGATCGTTTGAACTTTACCGGTGTTGTGTTAACCAAATTAGATGGTGATACCCGTGGTGGCGCGGCGCTGTCTATTAAATCGGTGGTTAACAAGCCGATCAAATTTATTGGTACCGGCGAAAAGATGGAAGCGCTTGACGTTTTCCACCCGGATCGTATGGCTTCCAGGATTTTAGGCATGGGTGACGTGGTTTCGTTGGTTGAACGTGCGCAACAGCAGTTTGACGAAAAAGAAGCCGCTGAATTGCAGAAAAAGATCCGCAAAAACAAATTCGACTTTAACGATTTCTATAGCCAGATACAGCAGATCAAAAAAATGGGTAATATGAAAGATCTGATGGGCATGATACCGGGTGTTGGCAAAATGATGAAGGATGTTGAAGTTGATGATAATGCCTTTAAAGCGATTGAAGCCATCATTCAATCCATGACCCCGCACGAAAAAGAGAACCCGGATAGCATCAATCAAAGCAGACGCAACCGTATAGCAAATGGATCAGGTACAAACCTTGCCGAAGTAAACCGCCTGATTAAACAATTTGACGACATGCGTAAGGTGATGAAGCAAATGAGCAACCCCGCAGCCATGGCCAGCATGATGCGCCGTATGCCTAAAATGTAATTACATGCAAAAATGCCTTTTATATTTCGGGTCGGTATTATTTTTATTTTCTACATCAGTAGCGAAGGCACAGGTTACCTTTCGGGATATGGATGTACAGCACTATACATTTGCTATAGGGCTGAATGATGCGAACGATAATATAAAAGGAAAAGCAGATGTTACCATCAAGTTTACAGGCAATGTTGATGAGCCTGAATTAAACCTGGTTAAAAAGAACAGTACCGGCAAGGGTATGCTGGTATCATCCATTGATGAAAATGGGAAAGCGTTAAAATTTGTACAGGATAGCGATGTGATTCACATTTTATCGCCTGCAAAAATTAATACTACGCATACTTACACCATTAATTATTCAGGTATACCTGCCGATGGATTGATTATATCTGTAAATAAACACGGGCATCGTACATTTTTTGGAGATAATTGGCCCAACCGGGCACATAACTGGTTGCCTTGCGCGGATTATCCAAGCGACAAAGCAACGGTTGATTTTATTGTTACCGCGCCAAGCCATTACCAGGTAGTATCTAACGGCTTAAAAATCGAAGAAAAGGAATTACCGAATCATCTTAAACAAACACACTGGAAAGAAAGTGAACCATTGGCACCAAAGTTAATGGTAATAGGCGTCGCGGAGTTTGCTATTCAACAATCAGGCATAGTAAATGGCGTACCGGTTTATACCTATGTTTTCCCGGAGGATAAGGTTAATGGCTTTAAGAATTATGCTTATGCGCCGGATATTTTGAAATTCTACGATGCTAAAATTGGCTTGTATGATTACGAGAAGCTGGCCAATGTACAATCCAAAACCATATATGGGGGGATGGAAAATGCCAGCGCTATTTTCTATTATGAAGATTCGCCGGACGCAGGTAGCGCCGATGAAGAGCTACAAGCTCATGAAATTGGTCACCAATGGTTTGGTGATGCTGTTACGGAGAAAAACTGGAAAAATCTGTGGCTAAGCGAAGGCTTTGCTACCTACATGACCAATTGCTACCTCGAAAATAAGTACGGCGTTGATACGCTAAAAAAACGTGAGGCCATTGACCGTAACAAGGTGATCAAATTTGAACGCCACCGCTATACGCCTGTGGTAGATACTGCTGT
>JABDDX010000020.1 GCA_013287375.1 Bacteroidota bacterium
TACAAGTAAAAAAGATGCGACCCGGTTGATTTCGCCGCACTGATCCAATCTATCTTATCCGAGAAAAGGCATAACCCGAAAGCATCCCGCTGTTTTTTGAACAGATACATGAGCGATGCCGCCGCGTAGATAGAAAACTCCAGTTTGCTGGTTCCCTTTTCGGGAAAATTCATGGAGGATGAAGTATCCAACAATAGGAAACAGCGCAGGTTTGTTTCTTCCTCAAACTGCTTAACAAACAATTTATCGGTACGGGCAAGCAGCTTCCAGTCGATGTTTTTTACCGATTCGCCGTTGTTATACAGGCGGTGCTCGGCAAACTCTACCGAAAATCCGTGGAACGGGCTTTGGTGCAAGCCGGTAACAAAACCTTCAACCACCTGGCGGGCAAGCAGTTCGAGGTTGGCTAATTGCCGTATTTGCTGATCATTGGTTAAGCGCGACATTATATAAATATAAAAAAAGCGTTACAGGTTATGTAACGCTTTTTCACAATAAATTATATTGCTTATATATTATAATTGCGCGGTTAATTTACCGGCAAGTATTGATTTTGGCACTGCACCAATTTGTTTGTCTACAATTTCGCCGTTTTTAAAGTACAATAAGGCGGGAATGTTACGGATACCGAATTTCATTGATATACCTGGGTTGTTGTCAACATTTACTTTGCCAACAATCGCTTTGCCTTCATATTCTTTTGCAATTTCTTCAACAACAGGGCCAACCATACGACAAGGACCACACCATTCGGCCCAAAAGTCAATTAATACTGGTTTGTCTGCTTTTAATACAAGCTCATCAAAGTTTGCATCTGTTATTTCTAATGCCATGATATTTCCTTTTTTAATTTTTGTTATACAAATATATACTATTCAAATTGCTTGCCACAATTGCTTTACTGCCAATGTGACAATGTGACAAATGGATGGAGAATGGAAGTCTGAACCTTGATTTATAGGATTTAGGGATTACCCTGATATTGCTTTTATTATCATGAGAATTTTTTAATCCTATAAATCATGGTTCAGACAAACAAAAAACAACGAGATAGTATTAACACTACATGATTTCACTTTCGGAAATAGCCATTCGCTTAGCTATTGCTGCCATATTGGGCAGTATAGTAGGCAGCGAGCGGCAAAGGCATGAGTGGGCTGCGGGTTTGCGCACTCATATGCTGGTTTGTGTTGGTTCGGCACTTATCATGATTGTATCGATGTTTGGTTTTGGGGATGTGGTGAACCATCCGGGCATTGTACTCGATCCTTCCCGGGTGGCGGCACAAGTGGTTAGCGGCATAGGCTTTTTGGGGGCGGGCACCATTCTGTTTTTACGACGCGAGGTGGTACGAGGCTTAACTACAGCAGCAGGTTTGTGGACGGTAGCCGCCGTTGGTTTGGCTTGTGGGGGCGGTTTATACTTTGCGGCTGGTCTTACTACCGCAATTGTGTTTGTGATATTGGCTATTATGAAGCCTTTGGAAACCAAATTCTTCAATAAAAATAAGTTTAATGGTGTTACCCTGGTGCTTGAACGCAAACAGGTAAACCTGGAGAATATTGAAACGGTGTTTAAAGATCATGGAATGAAATATACACAGATCAGCCTGTCGCCATCGCTTGAGGAAGATTTGGATGATATGAAAATCATGATTCAAAAGGTATCATTAGATAAAGGCAACCTACTGGTAATAATTGAAGACCTGCGTAAAATAAAAGGCGTTAGGGAAGTGAGTTTCACGGTTAGCTGATAATCATGATAAATTTGCTTCAACGTATTTTTTAAATGAATCTAATACGGCCTGGCAATATTCTTTTTGCATATCATTGGGTTGGTTTTTATCAGGTTCAAAGTTTTCTATTATTTTAACCGGATTACTGCCCGTAAATGAAATATTTGCTTGCCGGCCATCATCAAGTGTGTAAGCAATTAGTTGCAGATTTTGCACGTTATCATAAGTTCCCTGAAAGTTGAAGCTGAAACTACCATCTTTCATTCCCATAACATACAGGAACCTGCCACCTGTTCGCAGGTCATTCTCGGCTTGGGGCGTATGCCAGTCGTCAGAAAAACTATTCCATTGCGTAATATGCTCAGGTGCGTTCCATAATGCCCAAACTTTGTCTATCGTTGCGTTTACTTCGGTTTCTGCGTTAAGAAAGGCTTGTTCTTTTGTGTCCATTTCATACTGCTGTTATAATAGCAATACTAATATACTGAGATTTACAAATATCCTGATTAAACAAACTACAGAAAAGACGATCAGCAAATACTCCAATCTAAATCAAACGTTCTCATTTTCGTTAAAATTCCTTTAATTTGCCAAAATATATAATTACTGATGCAAGACCTTAGAAAACTAATTGAAGACGCCTGGGAAGACAGGACTCTTTTACAAAATAACGATTACGCTACTGCTGTTGAAACCATAATTGAGCGCCTTAATAATGGCGAAATGCGTGTTGCTGAACCAAGCATCGGCGGCCGCTGGCATGTAAATGAGTGGATAAAAAAGGCAGTTATTTTATATTTCCCGATCAGGAACATGGAAGAAATTAAGGTTGGCCCTTTTGTTTTTCATGATAAAATGAAGTTAAAAACCGATTATAAAGAAAAAGGTGTTCGTGTAGTTCCTCATGGTATTGCCCGTTATGGCGCTTATTTGGCTAAAGGGGTTATCATGATGCCATCGTACGTAAACATTGGCGCTTATGTTGATGAAGGTACCATGGTTGATACCTGGGCTACTGTAGGATCATGCGCGCAGATCGGTAAAAACGTTCACCTTAGCGGTGGTGTTGGTATTGGCGGTGTGTTAGAACCGGTACAAGCCGCACCGGTTATTATTGAAGATAACTGCTTTTTAGGCTCAAGAGCTATTGTGGTTGAGGGTGTGCACTTAGAATCAGAAGTAGTATTGGGCGCTAACGTGGTTTTAACTGCATCAACCAAAATTATTGATGTTACCCACGAAACACCAATTGAATATAAAGGCATTGTGCCTGCAAGATCGGTAGTGATACCGGGCTCATACGCTAAACAGTTCCCCGGCGGCGAATATCATGTGCCATGTGCTCTTATCATAGGCAAACGCAAGGAATCAACCGACAAAAAGACATCATTAAATGATGCTTTGCGGGTGAATAATGTTGCTGTATAGATTTGAGAAGTGAGATATGAGATTTGAGACTAAAACCTTTATGATGTATAACACTTCAAATAATAAGGTGAAGCTAATCTCAAATCTCACATCTAATATCTCACATCTCAAATAATGAAAATAGGATACGATGCCAAACGCGCTTTTTTAAATAATACCGGGCTGGGTAATTACAGCCGGTGGTTAGTTAAGGCGTTGGCGCAGTATCATCCTGAAAATACTTATTACCTGTATACTCCTAAGGTAAAGTCAAATCCACGGCTTAATTTCCTGCAACAATTCAATAATATTAAAACGGTTACGCCTGTTGGTAAGCTCATCAAATCGTGGTGGCGTAGTAAAGGGATTTTGGAAGATTTACAGCGGGATGGTATCAATATTTATCATGGTTTGAGTCACGAGTTGCCGATAGGTATTGGCGAAAGCGGGATAAAATCGGTTGTTACGGTGCATGATCTCATATTTATGCGTTTCCCGGAGCAATTTGGGCTTCTTAGTCGTGCCATTTACCTCTTAAAGATTACTAAGGCCTGTGCCGTTGCAGGGAAGATCATCGCGATTAGCAAAAAAACAAAAGACGATTTGGCTGAGTTGCTTAATGTTGATGCAGCTAAAATTAAAGTGATTTATCAGGGCTGCGACCCGATTTTTAAGGTTGAACAATCTGCAGAGCAGAAAAAGACTGTCGCCGAAAAATATAATTTACCCGCTGATTTTATTTTAAACGTTGGCACAATCGAGGAGCGTAAAAATCTGCTGCTACTGATAAAAGCTTTGCCAACTATTGAGAATGGAATTCCTTTAGTTGTAGTGGGTAAGCCTACTAAATATTTAAAACAGGTTAAGGACTATCTATCAGCCAATAACCTTAACAACAGGGTTATTTTTTTGCACGGTGTGGAGTTTGCCGATCTGCCTGCTATTTACCAGCTGGCTAAGGTATTTGTTTATCCATCAAGATATGAAGGTTTTGGGATACCGGTTTTGGAGGCCATTACTTGCGGCACACCGGTTATCGCGGCAAAAGGATCGTGTTTGGAGGAAGCCGGGGGTGATGGCAGCGTTTATGTTGATCCGAATGATCCTATTGATTTGGCGGATAAACTTAACGCGGTGATAAGCAACGAACAGCTCAGAGAAAAAATGATTACCAAAGGCAAGGAATATTCCCTTAATTTTGAAGACGCTAAGCTGGCCGACCAGCTAATGCAATTATATAAAAGCTTATAACATGCTTAAAGACGAAGTTGCCAAAGCATTTAAAATAATACAGGACGGCGGTATCATCCTCTATCCTACCGACACCATTTGGGGCATCGGCTGTGATGCTACCAATACCGAAGCCATACAAAAGATCTACCGCCTGAAACAGCGTGATGAAGCCAAAAGCATGATCATTTTGTTAGATACAGATAATAAGTTGCAAAGCTATATAAGTGAAGTCCCCGACATCGCTTACGATCTGATTGAGTTTGCCGAAAACCCGTTGACGCTTGTAATGCCGGGTGCTAAAAACCTTTCGCCAGCTATTATTAACAGCGATGGCAGCGTTGGTGTACGTATAGTTAAACACCAATTTTGTGAACAGTTGATACAACGGATGAAGAAGCCTTTGGTATCTACATCGGCCAATATCAGCGGCAAGGCTTCGCCACAATATTTTTCGCAGATTGACCAGGAGATTATTGATGGTGTTGATTATGTAGTGGATATTGACCAGCATAGCATGGAGATTAAAAATCCATCAACTATTATGCGATTAGCGCCTAATGGTGGCTTTGAGTTTATAAGAAGGTAATAATAGAATCAAGAGTCAGGAATCAAGACTCTTATTTCCTTCCCCTCTTTACCGCTTGCGGAAGGGAGGGTGGTCGAGCGAAGCTAAGACCGGGTGAGTAAAATCTGCGACTAATATTGCGTAAATGCATTTGCGCCTATTCAACTAACCCCGACATCGTTTCACTTGTCGACCCTCTCTTTCGCTACGCGACAAAGAGGGTAAAAGCCTAATCGTCATTGCGGACTGAGCGCTCAGCATGACACCCTTAAAATATTTTGCTAATTTTGCTTCATTACATGAAACAACACCTCCACCACCCGGTATTCAAAATCATATCAAAAATAGCAGGCGAAACTAATTTACAGGCTTATGCTATTGGTGGCTTTGTACGCGATATTTTTTTAAAGCGCCCATCAAAGGATATTGATATTGTGGTGATTGGCAACGGGATCGACTTCGCTGAAAAGGTTGCAAAACAATTGAAGGTAAAGTTGGCTGTGTTTAAAAATTTCGGCACGGCGCAATTAAAGTATCAGGACCTGGAGATTGAGTTTGTAGGTGCCCGCAAGGAATCCTACCGATTAGATTCCCGGAAACCATTGGTAGAGAACGGCACATTGGAGGATGACCAGAAACGCCGTGATTTTACTATCAATGCTTTGGCTATTTCCTTGCATCCGGATACTTATGGTGAATTGCTTGATCCGTTTGGCGGCATGGCTGATATGGAGCAGAAATTGATCCGCACACCGTTGAACCCGGTGGAGACTTTTTCGGATGATCCGTTGCGGATGATGCGGGCTATTCGTTTTGCTTCGCAATTGAATTTTAGGATTGATGATGTTGCTGTGGCTGCCATAAAAGCCAATACCGACAGGATCAGCATTGTATCACAGGAACGGGTTACGGATGAGTTGAATAAGATCATTTTATCGCCTGTACCATCTATCGGTTTTAATTATTTGTTTGATACGGGTTTGCTGCACAAGATTTTCCCACAAATGGTAACACTTTATGGCGTTGATTATATTGACGGTAAAGGCCATAAAGACAATTTTTATCATACCTTGCAGGTGTTGGATAACATTTGTACAACCACCGACGACCTTTGGTTACGCTGGGCCGCTATATTACACGATATTGCCAAACCTGCTACCAAACGCTTTGAACCGGGCCACGGGTGGACGTTCCACGGGCATGAGGATAAAGGCGCGCGAATGGTGCCCAAGATATTCGCCCAGTTAAAATTACCGCTCAACGAAAAGATGAAGCAGGTGCAAAAACTGGTGCAATTACACCTGAGGCCAATAGTTTTGTCGCAATCGATCGTAACGGATTCGGCGGTGAGGCGTTTACTTTTTGAAGCTGGCGACGACATTGAAGGACTAATGCTGTTGTGTAAAGCAGACGTTACCACAAAAAATGAATATAAAGTAAAAAAATATCGCCAGAATTTCGATCTCGTTCAACAAAAATTAAAAGATGTTGAGGAGCGCGATAATATGCGAAACTGGCAACCACCCATTACCGGATTGGATATTATGCAACTATTTGGTATAAAAGAAGGTCGGGAAGTAGGAATAATTAAAAATCAGATACGCGAAGCCATCCTGGAGGGTGAGATTCCAAACTCGCGCGAGGAAGCAATTGAATACACAATTTTAAAAGGTACAGAAATTGGCTTAAAAGTTGTGGCAAGGATTTAATGAATTTCTGAAACGTTATTTTTACAGTTCCTATTTAAAAAACTGTACATATCAAATCAAAGTTCAGGGATCAGAATAAAATTAAAATATTATTTTTGTTAGCTTAAAATCTACTATATAAAAATGGCACTATACAGGTTCAGGGTTACTTTTGAAGACTACGATGATGTAATGAGAGAGATTGATGTAAAATCAAATCAAACTTTCGAGGACCTTCATCGTGCTATTCACCAGTCAACAGGTTACAATCCCGAATATCCTTCGTCTTTCTACATCAGCAATGATCAATGGACCAAAGGCGAAGAGATCACCTATTTACCAAACCAACGCAGGATTGATCGCGGGGTATCGTTAATGGATAAAGTGAAACTGAGCAGCTTTATTGATGATCCGCACCAAAAATTTTACTATACTTTTAATTTCGATCGCCCGTTTGATTTCCATGTGGAGCTGATGAAAATTATACTGGAAGATGCTAAAGGCGTTACCTATCCTGCTGTTATTAAATCAGTAGGCGAAGCTCCTAAGCAATTCGGCAATGTGGTTAATGTGACTTCGTTGCCTGCAACTGAAGAAGAAGGTGACTTTGACTTTTTGCATGAAGAACTTGGCTTTAACCCGGAAGATGCAGACGAGTTAACCGGCGTATTGGATACGGAAGAAGAAGCTGGCGAGGTTGGTGTTCGTGGCGCTGATGACGAAGAGGAAGAGGACGAATTCGGCAGCGAGTTTTCTGATAACGAAGGCTTCGACGACGAAAAATCGCACGACGACTATTAATCTTTTGTTCATGGATCATAGCTGATGGTTCATGGTAGTATTTTGCTGCGGTTATTTTGCCATAAACTATTAACCATCATCTATGAACAACAATAAAACCCTCATCGTAATAGCCGGCCCTACCGCTGTTGGCAAAACGGCTATAGCCATACAAGTTGCCAAACGTTACAATACGGTTGTTTTATCTGCCGATTCGCGCCAGTTTTACCGCGAAATGAGTATTGGCACAGCTAAGCCTGATGCGGATGAACTGGCAGCGGTTAAGCATTATTTTATTGATTCGCACTCCATACATGAAAATTTTAGCGTAGGCGATTTTGAAAAGCAGGCTTTGGCCTTGCTGGATGAATTGTTTAAAGAGTATGACGCGGTTGTAATGGCTGGCGGGTCGGGCTTGTATATTAAGGCAGTTTGCGAGGGTTTTGATAACCTGCCGGTAGCTGATGCAGGCGTCAGAGATAAATTAAATAAGGACTTTACCGAGCTTGGCCTAAAGCATTTGCAGGAGCGATTGAAAGAAATTGATCCTGATTATTATGAGCAGGTGGATATACAAAACCCACAACGTTTAATAAGAGCGCTGGAAGTTTTTGAAACTACGGGTAAACCTATCTCCCATTACCGCAAGTCGACCGTTAATAAACGTCCATTTAACATTGTGAAGATCGGCTTGAACTTACCGAGGGATATTTTGTACCAACAGATTAATTACCGGGTTGATAAAATGCTTGAGCTGGGCTTACTTGACGAAGTTAAATCGCTTATCCCCCACCGTAGTTTAAACGCTTTAAATACTGTTGGGTATAGCGAGCTTTTTGATCATTTTGATGGAAACACCGACCTGGAATCTGCGTTGGACCTCATCAAACAAAATACCCGGCACTTTGCCAAAAGGCAATTAACATGGTTCCGTAAGGACAAGGATATGCATTGGCTGGAAGCTGATGATGAGGATGTGGTGAATGATATTGTGAGGCATGCGGGGGAAGTAGTGGTTAAGGTGTAATCGTCATCCCGAACTTGTTTCGGGATCTCTCAGGACATTTCAGACAGCAGGTTACTAATCATGTGGGATGCCGAAACAAGTTCGGCATGACTTTCCTGTTCACAACCGTGTATAATATTTCCCTTTCCAAACCCTAAAGTCCATCAAATTTTCCTCACTTTTGTGTATGGATACCCGCAGGGACTTTATAAAAAAGGCAGCGCTTTTGACCGGCGCGACAGGACTCACCAGTATTTTGCCACCGGCTATTCAGCGGGCTATGGCTATTAACCCCATACCGGGCAGCACTTATATGGATGCCGAGCATGTGATAATATTGATGCAGGAAAATCGCTCATTCGATCATGTGTTTGGTACTTTACGGGGCGTGCGTGGTTATAATGATCCACGTGCAATTGATCTGCCCAATAAAAACAAAGTGTGGCTGCAAAGCAATAATAAGGGTGAAACTTACGCGCCCTTCCATCTCGATATAAAAAATACCAAATCTACCTGGATGAATTCGCTGCCGCACACGTGGCAAAACCAGGTGGCAGCCCGTAACGATGGTAAGTTTGATAAGTGGCTGGAATCAAAACGATCCGGCAATCCGGCTTACGCCGATATGCCTTTAACTTTAGGCCATCATAACCGTGACGATATTCCTTTTTATTATGCCTTGGCAGATGCCTTTACGGTATGCGATCAGCATTTTTGCTCATCATTGACAGGTACTGGCCCTAACAGGACCTTCTTTTGGACAGGTACAATACGTGAAGAGCAAAATGAAAATTCCCGCGCTTTGGTTTGGAACGATGATGCCGATTTCGGCCAATTGAAATGGACAACATTCCCTGAACGATTAGAGGACAACGGCATCAGTTGGAAATGCTATCAAAACGAGATCGGTATTGATTGCGGCTTGACCGAGGAAGAATCGCAATGGCTATCGAATTTCACAGATAACGAATTGGAATATTTTGCGCAGTATAATGTATTTCTTAACAAAAAAAGGATGGCTTATGTGCAAAAGCGCCTAGCAGAGCTGCCTATTGAAATAAATGCTATCCAGCAAAAAATGTCAAAATTGCCTGTCGGCGATCTACATATTAAAACATTGGAGGCTAAACTTAAAAGCAAACATGATGATTTTACCGCATTTAAAAAGGAAGCGGATACTTACAAGCCCGGTGATTTTGAAAAATTATCGCAACGGGAAAAGAACCTTCATGAAAAAGCATTAGTTAGCAACCAGAAAGATGCTGACTACCGCGAGCTGACTACTTTAACTTATGATGATAACGGCACCAAACGCGAGGTTAAAGTACCCAAAGGCGATGTGCTAAGTCAGTTTAGGGCTGATGTAAACAGTGGTAGTTTACCAACTGTATCGTGGTTAGTGGCGCCTGAAAATTTCTCCGACCACCCGAGCGCGCCGTGGTATGGTGCCTGGTATGTATCGGAAGTGATGGATATTTTGACTAAGAACCCGGAGGTTTGGAAAAAAACTATCTTCATTTTAACTTACGATGAGAACGATGGTTATTTTGATCACGTGCCGCCTTTTGTAGCGCCGCATTCGCAGAGGCCAGAGACTGGGAAAGTGTCTGAAGGAATTGATACCCGGGTAGAATATGTTACGCTGGAGCAGGAACAAGCCAGAAACGGATTTCCCGAACCAGACCTTGCCGAAAGCCCGATAGGCTTGGGTTATCGTGTACCGCTTGTTATCGCTTCGCCGTGGAGCAGGGGTGGTTTTGTGAATTCGGAAGTGTTCGACCATACTTCTACCCTACAGTTTCTGGAACATTTTTTAAGTAAGAAAACAGGCAAACAGATCAAAGAAACCAATATCAGCGATTGGCGGCGTACTATTTGCGGGGATTTGACTTCGGTGTTTCGCACGTACAATGGCGAGGAAATAAAAGAGCCAGAGTTTTTAGTTAGAGACACCGTTGTGGAGGATATACACAAAGCTAAGTTTAAAGGTTTGCCGAGTGATTTTAAGGTGCTTACCGCGGAGGAAATCAGGCAGATTAATGATGATCCGGCATCATCGCCTTATCTGCCTAAACAGGAAACTGGCATCAGTCCATCGTGTGCGGTGAATTACCAATTGCATGCTGATGGGAATTTGAATGAAGACCACTCAGCCTTTAACATCACCTTTGCTGCGGGGAATCGTTTTTTTGGGGCAGATGCGTTGGGTGCGCCTTATAACGTGTATGCCCCAGGCAGATATTTACAGGAAGATGCCCGCAGCTGGGCATACGCGCTTAAAGCGGGCGACCATTTAACTGATAGCTGGCCGCTTAGTAACTTTGAGGGCAACAATTATCATTTGCGGGTATATGGGCCTAATGGTTTTTTTCGCGAGTTTGGTGGTAGTGCCGCTGACCCTGATGTTGCTTTGGTATTTGATTATCAGGCTACAAAAGACAAAAAACCAACGGGTGATGTTGCTATATCTTTCAGGAATTTGGGTAAACAAACCTGTCGCCTGCGATTGATTGATAATACCGGGCGGGAACCTGTTAAATCATTGCCATTGGCCGCAAACGGTGTACTGAGTGGTGTAATTAAGCTGCAAAAAAGTTATGGATGGTATGACTTCACTATAAAAAGTGAAGACTCTGATATTTATTTAAGGCGATTTGCCGGGCATGTTGATACCGGCCAATCCAGTTTTAGTGACCCGGTTATGGGTAGAGTGAGCGTATAATTAGTCTCCCCCTTTGTGATTTCGACCGAAGGGAGAAATTTTCTTCGACTTTTCATGCGACTATATAAGCTGAAGAAGATTTCTCCTCGTACCTCGTCGAAATGACAATCTTATTTATAAAAGTAATCACACATAGAAAAGCGGCCTTGCATAGTTCGCGATTGCTTCGTTCCTCGCAATTGTAAGTTTTATAATGGCTTGCGTACAGATGCCGGGTTAAGATTCAGCTTGTTCAATACCGGCATCCCCGGAGGGTTAACCAGTGCTATTTGCATCGGTGTTAGCTGCGATGCACGGGTTTTCTTGTTCAGGAAACTACTTTTTAAACGGGTTATGGCATAATATTGAAGGGTATCTACAATTAAAAGTTGCCAGCCCTTGGCTTTCACACTTTTTATAACATCAGGGTTAGCATATAGATAAAAGGTGTTTTTAGGAACGGATTTAACAGTATCGGGATTAACGATTTGCAATGGGCTGTTCAGGTAGAATTCCATAGGCCAGGCATCATTTTCGGGTTCCATTACCGGGTATTTTTTGAGATCGTGATGATTGATCCACTCTGCAGCCGCGCTACCTGCCTGGTATTGGAGCAGGGTTGGATAGAAAGCCATGTTAAGGTAGATGTTCACTATAAACGAAACCAGTACGGTGCTGATGATAATGCGCTGGATACCGTCGTAGCTGACTATTTTCGGAACCATGATCATGGCAACGTACAGCAAAAATAAGATGATCAAAACTGGGGTTGTCAGCACCGAATAGAAGAAATATTCGATGGTGCAGATAAGAGCAATCATGATAGCGATTACCACTATCTGTGTGATACGGATAGTTTTAATGCTCTTAGGCGATTGTACGCCGTACAGGTACTGCGCCGTAATAATGGCGAAGAATGGAAACACGATATTCATATAATGCGGCAACTGGAACCTGGATGCCGAGAACAGTAAAAAGGTAAGCAAGGCTGCGCAGATACAGTACCACTCCTGCCCCTTTGTGTTTTTTATACCGGTTTTTATAAAACGGTATATCGATACAAAAAACAACAGGGACCATGGCAAAAATGCCCAAAGGGTTGTATGCACAAAGAAAAACGGATCGCCGCCGCCTTTGATGGGACCGGTGTTGAAGAATCGGCCGAACTGACTATCCCAGAAAAAGAATTTAATACCGGAAACGTGAGTGTGATTAAAAACTACTTTTTCGGGGTGAATATCAAACTGGTAATACAGGCAATAAAGTTCGGGGATGATGAATATCAGCACGAAGATTATCGCTACCAGCCATTTCCAGTTGAACAGCTGTTTCCATTGTTGGGTGATGATGAACTGCCCAACTATTGCGCCACCAATGGGGATAATGGCGAACATTCCTTTAGTCATGATGGCGCACGCGGTGAAGATACAGCCTGCCAGCAAATGCCAGTAATTATTGCGTATGTTGGCTTTATAAAAATGATATACCGCGGCGATGATCAGTCCGGTTAAATAAGGCTCGGCACGAACATCGTTATTGGATAGCAGTATGTGTTGAGCGGTAAGCAGTATCAGTACCGACCATAAGGCAATTTGTTTATTGTATAAGTTTTTGGCGAAGTGATAGGTGTATAAAGCGCCCATCAGCAAAAACAAAATTCCCGGCAGTTTATAGGCCCAGGTAGTAATGCCAAACAGATTGAAAGATAGAGCTGTGATCCAGAACGGGAAATGAGGCTTATCGAGCCAATCGCGGCCGTTTACCATCAGATTTACATAATCATGATGCAGTGCCATGGTTTTGGATATGGTAGCGTACAGGGCAGCATCGGGGCCCATAATGGTAACAAATAAGCCACTAAAATTAACCGCGACAGCCAGCGCAATAAAAAAATAAAGCCATTTTAATTGCTTAGCCGGTATAGTTTGCTCCATGGGGCAAATATAATCAGTTTTTTGGAAGATGATATTTTCTTGTGGTATCGCTCGCCGCTATGGCTTTGTTCTTTGTCTCGATACAAAGAACCAAAAATCAAGTCAAACCGAAGGCTTCTTTGCCGCACTTGGCCTTTGCCCTGGAACCGCACGGGCCACCATTGTTCTACCCGTTTTCGGCTGAAGCTGTCGGGTTGACGGAGAAATTGGGTATGGTAATATTAAGAAATTGTCATTGCTGTAAGGAACGAAGCAATCGCGAACTCTGCATATTCGCTTTGCTTACGTGCGATTGCTTCGTTCCTTACAGCAATGACATTAAAAAAAATCCTATAAGAATTTTAAAATATTCTCTGTTGTATCAACCTCTCCTAATCTTGGGAAAATGTATTTGAAGCTATGGTTGTGGGCATCGGCAAACATATCGGTCATGGCATCGCTGGCGAAGGTTACGTTGTAGCCTAATGCTGCAGCAGTGCGCGCAGTACCTTCAACACCTATGCTGGTTGCAACACCGCCAATTACAATACCGGTTACTCCTACTTTTTTAAGCTGCGCATCAAGGTCGGTACTGTCGAAAGCGCCCCAGCTTGATTTAGTAACGAAAATATCTGAGTCTGTTGTTTTGATTTCAGGGATGATCTCGATAAAATCAGCTGGTAATGAACCGCCATGAGATGGTGCAGGTTCTTTACGCGATGGTTTAAATTTTGCAGGATCTACATTAACAATTACAACCGGCTGACCGGCTTTGTGGAAAGCATCTGCTAGTTTAGCTGTGTTTTCGATTACACCGGCTATTGGGTGTGCTACCGGGAAAGCTACGATCCCTTTTTGCATGTCGATTAATACGAGTGCTGTTTTTTCGTCTAAGGCAGTTATCATGTTTTTTTTATTTATTTAGTGAATGAGCGAATTAGTGATTGAGTGATTGTTTATTTGGTGAATGAATAAGTGAGTGATTAAAAAAGGGAACTTAATCTAACACAATCAACTTATTCAACCAATCAACTAATTAATAAGGCAAACTTACAAGTTTAGCTTATCACGTTAAAAATAAAAGTGTCATTGAATAAACATTTTGGTGTTTTTGAGGTTAATAAATACAATTAATCTCAACATATCATGAAATACGCATTCCTTTTCGGCACCAGCGCTTTTATAGTTCCACAGGGTGTTATTACTGTTGCCAATGACGATATTACCAAGCAGATACTGCATGTTCATTCTCTTTACCATGATAACGACCCGGCATCGTTTTTCAGTATAAACCTGGATATTCAGGATGCCGCGGGCAATTACATACGCCTTACCGGAAACAAAGCCGAGAGCGAAGGCAATTACAAGGTTGAAACCGAACGAAACAGCGTAAAAGTATTAACCGGTAATGGATCTGTACTAATACATGTTCATCAATTGGATAACGAAACCGCCATGAACCTTGAACACAATATTACTGCTGAATTTGAAGTAAACATGCCTTTAGCAGTGATACGCATTAGCGGTGATTTTATGGCTGATGGTGTACACGTTGTTGCCGAAAATGAGAAGCTTTGGGTTAATGAAGATTCCTGGGCAACAGCTGCGCTGTCGGGTACCGGGCCATTGCGCTTTACAGCGGCAGGTGTGGCTATTTAGTTAATTGCTTTACTCTCTTTTTGTCATTCTGAACGGAGTGAAGACAAGTTTTCTTTCAAAACTGTTTTAGGATGTCACCCTGAGGCACTCGAAGGGTGAGCGCAGAGGCCTTGCGCTTGCTTAGTATGGAGAAGAGGCCTTTGCCCGCTATGCTTCGAGTGCCTCAACATGACACCCTTTTCTTGTTATTTCTCCTTCAGATTCCACAGGATTTATAACTCAGAATGACAAGGGGAAAAGAGAACTTATGGTTTTTCAATCCCCCAATTCATAGCAATCAAACCCGGCGGTTTGCAGGGCTGATTCTACTTTGCGTGGGCAAAGGTAGTCGTTGCTTACAATACGCAGAATGCGGTCGCAATCATCCAGATCGACATTCCAATCCTCGATAGCCGGCATGGCGGTTAATAAGGGTTTAATCTTACTAACCGCTTTTGAGTCGGCAACATTTGTTACAAATACCAGTATATCCATGCCGGATTAATTAACCGTAGTTATATCCTGTATATTTAAAGAACCACGGAAATTATTATTCACTCCGATAATTAAATCTTTTATCTCAAAATAAGGAATGGCAAATGTTTTGGATTCCCTTAAATATCCTATCAGGTAACCATATTCCTTTAAATTATCAGTTTCAATAATTAAAAAATCGGAAATTCTCGAATGTGTAAAATCCGAATCGAACAATCTGATCTTACATGATGAGCTGAATTTTTCAAAAACCGGCTGCAACTCCTTTTCAACAAAGCTGTCCCGATCTTTACGGGGTAACAATAACCATTGGTTTGTTGCGTTTACCAAAATTAAAATTGTGTATTCCATATAATTTAAAAAAATAATTATTCGGTTGCTTTTGGCGTTTCGGTTTTAAAATCTTCCCAATCACCAAATCTCCTGCCACGGCGGTGGTCACCAAAACCTCCGCACATGCGCTCAGCCATTTTTTGTTTGAAGCGTTCTTTTTCTTCGGGAGTCATGTTCTTAAACTTTTCTTCCATACGGGGGCGCATCCATGGGCCACCGCCTCCATTACCCCAACCACGGCCTCCTTTACCAAAGCCAAACAGTATTTTGCATAGTATAAATATGCCCATGGCCTGCCAAAAAGTTATTATACCTACATGCAGTATAGCAGGCAGCAGGTTATTCCATAACTGCATTACCACAAAACTCACCAGCGATAAAACAACCGCTACCAGTATCGGGATAAAAATAAATCGTCCTTTAAAAAATATTCTTTTCATGTCTTTAATTTTTTTCGTGTAATTATTTGTTTTGAAAAGCACTCAAGAGGGCTTCGCCGTTTAATATTCTGTAATCTCTTCATATAATTGTTTCAACCGTTTACGCAGGTGCAGTACAGCGTAGCGTTTACGGGTTACCAGGGTTTGCACGTTATCACCGGTTAGTTCTGCCATCTCGGCAAAGGAAACATCTTCCAGTTCGTTCCAAACGAAAACCTGGCGTTGCTTTTCGGGCAGTTCATCCAGCGCTAAAAAAAGCTCTTCCCAAAAAAGATTGCGCAAGTATTCTGTTTCGGGGGTGGATGCTTCTGTCAGCAGGATGGCCTTAAAATCGGTGCCGTCATCATCAGGATCTTCATCGCTGCCCACCAGCATATCGTCCAATAGCGTTTCTGATTTCTTTTTATGCTTATCGGTAATTTTGTTGGTGGCAACCTTGTACAACCAGGCGCCTGTTTGTTCTATCGGCTGCGAATTGATCACTGAACTGAACTGGTACCAAACATCCTGCAGAATGTCTTCGGCATCGGCATCGCTTTTTACCCTGCGACGAATAAAGCCCAGCAAGTTTTTACCATACGATTTTATCGTTTGTATAACATGACTGTTTTTATCCTCGGGCATTACGGCTGTTACCAATGTATTGTGCATTTAAAGATAAAGACGATTGGGCAATAAAAACATTTTAAATTATTTATAAAAAAAAGCAGCACCCGGTTGGGTGCTGCTTTTTTTATAAATAATGGTGATTAGAGATTGGTTAATTAGTGATTAGTTGGATGGCGAAGACTTGTTAAGCGGTTTACTCACCCCGACTACGCTTCGCTGGTCGACCCTCTCTTTCGCTGCGCGACAAAGAGGGGGATTTAATTTAACTTGTCATTCTGAGGAACGAAGAATCTGTACGGTGTAAACTACTTTACAGATTCTTCGTTCCTCAGAATGACAAGCCTCTTAATGATCCGTCGTGGTAATATCAGAATGGATCTTCATTGGGACTTTCATGCCGCCGGGGATTTTTGGGTTATCCTGGATATCGATAGTTCCTGATACATCTTGTTTTAGTTTTTCTTCTATCACCCAACCTGTTTTTTTATCGGCTTTGATATCTGATGCTAGCGTACCGTTCAGGTCATATTTTACCGGCATGCCGTTTATCTCGCTTACTTTGCCATCATTAGCTGAAGTAATTTTAGCATCGCCATGTATTTGATAATAGGTATCTGTTATATCCTGCAACTGGTAGGTTGTGGAGATATTGGCTGCCATTACAGATTGCAGCGTAGTATTTATTACCCAGGAATTGCCTTTTGACACTTTAATTGATGGATAGATAGCCAAGGTCTGTTCCAGGTTACCTTTAAAGGCGCTTTCGCCGAATGACTGCATAAACTGGGCTTTCATTTGCGTTTTTTGCGTTTCATCCATTTGAGGCATGCCTGCAAATATGGAGGTGATGATACCTTCGATATTCTTCACTTCGAGCACACGGCCCGATTTGGTAATGGTTACCGAGAAGGGTTTATTGATCATGGCTGATAAGAAGCTCGATGACATATCGGTACTATCCTTTTTGTCGGAATTCATTTCAACCGTGCCATTTGGAGATACTATTTTCATGGCGATATTGGCATAACTTACCTGCATGGTGTAAATGGTATCCTTAACATCGGTAATGTTATAGGCAGTTTTGGATGTCATATCGACCGCAACAGTAACATCCTGACCGTTATAGCTTTGCACAATTGACGATGTTACTGTGCTGACAGTGTAATAGGTGTTGCCTTTTACCAGGTTTAAAACCGGCTTTACTTTTTGTGCCTCACATGGCGCAAGTATAATTATCGACAGTAAAAAGCTTAATAGAGTTTTCATGAAAATAGATGGATTTTAAATTTATTGATTTTTTGTTTGATGCGTGATGGATGCTTCCTTTGATATGCAGTATTACTCTACATAATACTTTTGTTCAACCTTTACTGTGCCTTCGCTGTTATCGGTTTTGATGTAAACGTGTACGGTGTACAGGAAATTATCAAAAATGTAGATATTGTTGAACTGATCCATCCCCTGGAAATTCTTTTTTAATTCAGCAGACTTTGCCTGGCCTATCAACTCGAGGATATATTTTGTATTGGTGCTGGTGTAGGTAACTATATGCAACACAAGCGGGGTGCTGGTTTTGATACCGTCGCCCATAATTACGCTTTCACATTTTGAGGCTGCAGTTGTACCTACATAGTGCCGAAGCGTTAGCCCGTTTACCTCCTGACTATACTCCTGCTTAAATGGTTTGCCTGTAGTTAAGAAATAGTTAGCATCGGTCATATTAATGGTAGCCAGATTGGTTAGATCAGACATGGAAACGCTCTGCGCACGGGAAGTTATCGCGCTTAGGCATAAAATCAGCATTACCAATAGCTTTTTCATTATATCAAATATATGTTTTTTTGGTGAAGTTGGTGAGAGGTGCGAGGTGTCGGTGCGAAGAGGTGCGGGTGTGGGGTACGAGGAGTTGGGTGAAGGCATCGGCTATTTACTTCTAACCACCGCTTTCTGACTACCTGCCTCTGGCACTTCGCTCTCCGCTCCTTTTTTCATCTTCCGGCACTCCACTCCTCTTTCCTCGCTCCCACGACATTACCAGCCTTACCATGCGGTTATAAGTTTGCAGGCCGTGTGGTTGGTTGTTCGCCTTTAAAAAGTTATTATAAAAAAGGCTGCTTATCACATCGACGGCGCTTTCGTGCGATAGCCAGTAATTGCGTTCGGCAACAAAATCGAGGTGAACCTGGGGCAGTACACGTTTTTTTAGTTGGATTTGGAGGGTGCTGTCGCGCATGTGCAGATCGCCCATGCATTCATCAACCAGTTCGTGCCAGGCGGAGTAGCGCAGCAGGCGGTCGTTTGATTTAATGCCGATGAGGAAACCGACAAAGTTTGCTTCATCCTCGGCGCCATAACCCATCTGGTGCGACATCTCGTGGCAAGCCACAAACGGCCTCAGGAATACCGGCATCTGGTAATTGATCTGCGATTCGGTGGTATAAGGGTTGTAATAGCCTGAGGTACCCAGGTAGTTGATCACCGGGGTAAATAGGGACAGTTTGATATCCGGTCTGTAAGTTGAAAAATCCTTTGAACCATCTGACATTACCTTAACCGCTTTAATGGCTGTTTGGATGATGGCTTTGTTGCCTTGCTGCAAATCGGCGGGTGTAACGCGTGCGCGGGTAGCATTGGCGCTATCAATAGCCATTTGGGCGAGGGTATAGAGTTGTTGGGTGGTGTAGTCGCTATCTGATAATTTAAGCCGTTCTCCTGCTGATGGGCGGAAGTAATTCAATCCCCATAAAAAATAAAAACTTAAAGCAGCTATTTGCAGGGTGATGATCATTCCCAATGCCAACATCCCGGCAGGTTTAAACTGCTTTTTAAACAATAAACGTATCAGTTTAACAATATAATAAACAATGAAGCCAATAGCTACGAGGTATAAAATATCACCAACACTAAATGGAAAAAGGTTGAATATGGGGTGAAGAATGTGGCAAATTACCGGGTAGATACCAGTGGAATAATAACGCTCAATAATTAAAGGATAAGCCTCGAGCCATTGCAACAGGAAATAGACAACAGCAAGTATTGCTATAATGATGATCCGTTTTTTAAAAATGCTGCTTTGGGGCCTTTTGCGCATGGGGGTAAATATAGCGGATAAATTATCCGCAGAAAAGCAAAAAGCCATCGGGATTATCTCCTGATGGCTTTTATATATAATTGTTACTTATAGTTTATTTTGTTTTTACAGGTACTTTAAGTTCGTCCCACATTAACTCGAAACCATCGCCGTTAATTTTATAAACCAAACGCTCGTGCATAATAGATTTTTTAGGCGTTACAGTTACACGTAAAACATCCTTTGATGCATCATACTTAAATGCGCCCCATTGGTTGGCTACACTGTTAAAAATGATAGTCCATGTTTTTTCGCCGGGAATAGCGAAGAAACCATAGGTACCGGCAGGTAAAGTTTTGCCTTCAACAGTAATATCTTTAGTAGTAGTAAAACGGGTTGCTTCGTTAGCACCTGTACGCCAAACAGAATCGTAAGGAACTAATTTTCCCCATATTTGGCGTCCTCTAACAGATGGGCTGCCATAGTTAATGATAATGGTTGAGCCATTAACCACACCGCTTACGCTATCGCGTGGGCTGGCAATGGGTTTAGTTTGTGCAAATGCAGCACCGGTAAACATACAGGCCACTACTAAAAATAGTACAGCCTTTAAGCGAATTGTTGTTTTCATGATCAGACAAATAAATGGTTTTATATTGTAAAGATAAAATTAGCGCCTTATTGTTACAGAAACGACGAGAAATTTTAATATTATAGCATTGGCATTAATATCAAAACTAATATTGGCACGAATTATGAACAATATTTCATAGGAAACCCACATTGCAGTTAGGAATAGCCTGAATAAGGTTAAACAATTGTTGTGAGTTTTTTGCCCTTGCCGTGAGGCAGGGGTTTTTTATTTTCGGATATTTGCCCGCAGATTATTTACTTTGCTGCATGAAGGTACAAAACAAGCTGTTTTACATATTATTGTTTGTTTTAGCGCTGATTGTAAATTTTTCAGGCATCAACGTAAAATTCTTCACCGACGACCCCGGGTTGTACGCGTCTATCGCTAAAAACCTCATCTACAAAAAAGAATTCTTCGAGCTGTTTACCTATAACCAGGATTGGCTGGATAAGCCACATTTTCCATTTTGGATGGTGATGTGCAGTTTTAAACTATTTGGTGTTAGCCAATGGGCATACCGATTGCCTGCGCTGTTGTTTTTTATACTGAGTGTGTTGTATACCTGGCTCTTCAGTAAAAGATATTATGGTACCGAAGTTGCCGCTATGGCGGTTTTAATATTAATGACTTCGCTAAGCATCATTATGAGTAATACTGATGTGCGCGCCGAGCCTTACCTGATGGCTTTTGTTATAGGCAGCATTTACCATGTTGCACGCCTGCATGAACGTTATAAATTCTCCGACTTGGTATTAGCAGCCCTGTTAACCGCCTGCGCCTTAATGACCAAGGGCCTGTTTGTAATGGTAGCCATTTATGGCGGTTTGCTGGGACAGGTTTTGTTTGAGCGGAGGTTTACCAGTCTGTTTAATTTTAAGTGGCTGGCTTTAGCGGTATTAATAATTGTGTTTATCTCGCCTGAGTTATATGCTTTGTACATTCAGTTTGATGTGCACCCCGAGAAGCTGGTTTTCGGTACGCACCATGTATCGGGTATTAAATGGTTTTTGTGGGATAGCCAGTTCGGCAGGTTTGTGAATAAGGGGCCCATCACCCATAAATCAGGCGATGTATTTTTCTTTGTGCATACCCTGCTTTGGGCCTTCGCGCCCTGGTGCCTGATGTTTTACTATGCGGTGTTTAAAAACCTGAAAAGCATCTACCAAAAACAAAAACTGACTGAATATTATACCCTGTGCGGCGGCTTATTATTACTGGTGTTGTTTTCACTGTCGAAGTTCCAGTTGCCATTTTATACTAATACTATTTTCCCGCTGTTCGCGGTGATCACTGCGCCTTATTGTTTTAAACAGTTGAGTAAGGCTGGCAACGCATTCAGATTGGTTGGGCAATGGGTTTATATTGTGGCTTTCCCAGTTTTGGTATTGCTGATTAGCTATTTTTCGAGTCCGGATAAGAAGCTATGGTTTTATGTAGATGTTGTAGCCGCCATATTGTTGATTGCCTTGATCTGCTATAAAATAAAAGTAAACCACATTAAGGTTTTCCTGCTGAATTGTACGGTTGTGCTGTTTGTAAACTTTTATTTGAATACGGTATTTTATGAGCAGATAACGGCTTACAAAGGCCAAATAACAGCAGCGGATTATTTGAACCAGCCTCAATTTAACCACCTGCATGTTTACTCGTTACGCACCGAGAACAATATCTTTCAGTTTTATAACCAAAAGCACGTCGACTTTATTCCTTTGGAAGAGTTCCAAAATTTTAAACCCGTTGATAGCGCTGTATTTTATGTAAACCAACCATCCATGGATATTTTGGTGCAGGGCCATGCGAATTTCAAGATCATGCAGACGTTTATTGATTATCCGCAGGAAAACATTCTGCCGAAATTTATTAATAGGGCAACCCGCGGTGAGGTTTTGGGTAAGGTTTATTTGATAGAGAAGTAAGTAACGATTAAGTGGTGCGGTGAAAACTTATTGTAAAAACACCGACCAGAAGCTAACATTAAATAATCTATTAAACCCCACCCTCCCCCGCCCCAAGGCGGGAATCACACAGGGCCTATGCTTCCTTTTTCCATCTTCGAACACCTATAATGGCTTCACCATACTACCTAATAAAGTAAGACTCTCAATAAACTTTTACATTTCGCTAACGGCAAACTGCTTACTTCAAACTGAAACTACTTATATTTGTATATGAATACAGCCGATCTGTTACAGCGCGCTTTACAATTTGATTTCCTGAGCCAGGAAGAGGGTGTTTTTTTATATAATAACGCATCTACGCCTGATTTGATGTATGTGGCCAACGAACTGCGTAAAAAACAGGTTCCGCATGGCAAGGTTACCTGGCAGATAGATAGAAATGTAAACACCACCAACGTTTGTATTGCCAACTGTAAGTTTTGCAACTTTTTCCGTCGCCCGGGGCACGAGGATAGTTACATTACCGATATCGAGACCTATAAAAAGAAGATCGAGGAAACTTTCCGTTATGGCGGCGACCAGTTGTTACTACAAGGCGGCCACCATCCTGATTTAGGCTTATCTTTTTATACCGACTTATTTAAACAGCTAAAAGAATTATATCCAAACCTAAAATTACACTCATTGGGCCCACCAGAGATTGCCCACGTGGCAAAACTGGAGAATATGAGCCATATTGATGTGCTTAGGGCGATGAAAGAATCGGGTTTGGACTCGTTACCAGGTGCAGGCGCCGAGATCCTGAACGACCGTGTACGCAGGCTGATATCAAAAGGAAAATGCGGCGGTAAGGAATGGCTGGACGTGATGCGTGCGGCACATCAGCTTAATTTGCCAAGCTCAGCTACCATGATGTTTGGCCATGTAGAAACCATTGAAGAGCGTTTTGAACATTTAGTTTGGATACGTGAGGTTCAGGCTGAAAAACCTGAAGGCCATTATGGTTTTGTGGCATTTATACCATGGCCTTTCCAGGATGATGGCACACTACTGCGTAAGGTTCGCGGTATCACCAATAATGTAACAGGTGATGAATACATCCGCATGATCGCTTTAAGCCGTATTATGCTGCCTAATATCAAGAACATACAGGCATCATGGCTTACGGTGGGTAAACAGGTTGCCCAAATATGTTTACAGGCAGGTGCAAATGATTTTGGATCGATAATGATCGAAGAAAATGTAGTATCGGCAGCGGGTGCGCCACATAGGTTTACCGCCAAAGGAATACAAGACTCAATTGCAGAAGCAGGTTTTGAACCCCAGCTACGCAACCAAAAATATGAATGGCGTGATGTACCTGTACAGATTGAGGAGCAGGTTATTAATTATTAAAAATATAAACTCCATAAAAAAACGCCGTGTAATATTACACGGCGTTTTTTGTTTTATTAGCTTACTAATTAACTTTTTGGTTTTGTAAATGCCGGCACTAATATGGCAAGTACTTCAGCCATTGTTAACGGCTCATCAAATGCAGCGCTTGCAGCAGCAAATGTTGTTGTACTACCTGTTGCACTTGGTAAATTAAGAATGTTAACACCACCTTGTACAGTTGTGTTTTCTGGTGTTGCACCACCGTAATTTGCATTTACTGCTGCAACGCCGGTATCATTACTTGCAGCGCCAGAGGTATCAACACTTGCTGACGCAGTGCTGGTAATCCATGGCAATACAGTTGCACCATATTTAGTTGTACGTAAATAACGGATTGCCGACGCGTGCCTTGCTTCTACAGCATGTATATCAAGTGCTGCAGTTAAATAAGTTTGGTTCCCTAATAAATTAGGGGCCTGGCCTTTGTATGCGCGTACACCTGTATCTTCAAATGTTTCGGCAACAGCTAAAAATGTTTGATAGTTTGTAAAAACACCAGTGAATGGACCAGCCATTGAACCAGCACCACCGGTATAATCCAGATACACAAAATCAGACGCGGTAACAGGGGTACCGCCAGCGGCACTAATTGCGCTTGTTAAAAAGGCAACGTGTTTGTTCTCGTCAGACTGAATTTGAGTAATGTATGAGGTATCAGTTACTAATCCTGAAGCTGCCATCCCATCGTTGTAAAATGTCGCTTCTAATATTTCAAGTGTTAGCGCAAAGTTTAATACACTAATTACACTTGCTGATGCTGTTTGACCATAGGCTTTTTTGAATAAATTGCCTAAAGCAAATGGAACCGCAGCAATGGCTACCTTAGAGCCAAAGCTTGTAATATTTTTTATCGCATCGCGACGAGGGCTGATCCGGTCATTAAATTCCGGGTCAATTTTCTCTATTTCTTCTACTATACTAAATAAATTCATGGTTGTAATTGTTAAAGGTGATTAACTGAAACTGTTAGCTGAAACTTTAGTCTTTAAATAAACATTGGCTCCCGCTAATACCGCACTTGGTTTATTGCTAATGTTTAAACCGTTGGTATCAACCTGATCTGACGATACGAAATTGCCCTGGGTTATTAAATTGCCGATCAAAGCCGCATGCCTTGCCTCTACCGAAACAATACTACCCGCAATGGATAAATAAGCAGCATTTTGTATGTTATAGGCAATACCATCATAGGCGGTTACACCTAGGTCTTCAAAAGCCTTGGCAGCAGCTAATACCGCTGTTCTGCTTGTGAAGTCTATTTTGCTGAAATCAGGGGTTAATCCTTGTATGGCACTGGTACCTAATGCTGCTTTAAAAAACTCACGGTGACATACTTCATGGTCGCGTATATCTGTTAAATACGATAATTCGATTGATGGAATGCTGGTGTAGGGGGTTGCAACCACTTGTAAATAAAATGCAGCTTCCAGTTGTTCAAGTGCGTAGGCAAAATTTAATACACCTATATCACCACTTCCCACATCAGTTACACCCGCTGTAGGGACAACATTATGATCTTTATGGCATGAGGATACAGCTGACAATAAGCCTATCCCGGCCACTCCAGCGCCTGCATAACGCAAAAACGACCTGCGGGCCATATTTACATTAACATTAGTTAAATCTGTTTCTGTTTTCATAATAGATGATTAATTTTATAAGTTTATATGGGTAGATACGCCCAATAGTCGTAAACGGTTTTTTACTTTCAGGTTATTAATCACAACCTCAGGGAATACAACTTAAATTTATAGTTAAAAATGTCAAACACAGACCTTTATATTGAAGCCCTTATATTTTCATCGGAACAAAGTTTGCGGGTTGAGGAGATAGCGTATTGCTTACAGGCAGCTTTGGAACAGGACATCAGTATTGAGCAAATAAATAAGAGCATCAATAATATCAGCGAAAAATACCGGGACGAGAACTTGGCGATTGAGTTGGTTAAAGTAAATAATGGCTATCAATTCCTCACTAAAAAACCATTCCATCCGGTTATTAATTTGCTGCAATCGCAACGCTCAAAAAAGAAACTGAGCCAGGCAGCGCTGGAAACACTAGCGGTAATAGCCTACCGGCAACCAACCACCAAAACCGATGTTGAACAGATACGTGGTGTAAACTGTGATTACTCTATCCAAAAACTGCTCGAAAAGGAATTAATAGCCATTGTAGGTAAATCTGAGGCTGTTGGCAAGCCAATACTGTATGGCACAAGCAGCCTGTTTATGGATTATTTTGGCATAAATAGCATGAATGATTTGCCTAATATGAAAGAACTTACAACGGAAGAAAGTTCTATTGGCGAGGCCACAGAATAATTTTAAATGATATTTTTAATAAAAATGGATTTTAATTATTTTTACTAATAAATAGTTCGCTATTTGCTAATAGGCAATTTTATATTTTATTTGATTTAAATTTACATAGAATTAAGTTTTAAACTAAAAATTCGACAATGGGAACGCCAAAAAAACCTTCAAAGAAAAAGCCCGATTCAAAAAGTGCAGGCGCGAAGAAAACAGCTCCGGGATCTGTTGATCCGAAAGCTAAGAAGAGGATTATTGATGACGAGGATGATGAAGATTTTGATATGCCGCTTGATGAAATTAGTGGTTACGAAAGCTTTGAGGAATTCGACGAGGAAGACGATTTTTAAAACATTTATATATATTTTTAGTAAAGCATTCAGAACATGCCTCTGGATGCTTTTTTTATATTTGGGCATTTATAATACAAAATGGTTATAACCGAGGTTAAGGATAAGGCAACAAAAAAAGCATTTTTAGATGTAGCAAGGGTAATTTACCAAAATGACGATATTTGGGTATGCCCGCTTGATAATGATGTTGAGGCTATATTCGACCCGGCTAAAAACAGTTTTTATAACCATGGCAAATGTATCCGTTGGGTGCTTACCGGTGAGAACGGCCAGCTGATTGGCCGGATAGCCGCGTTTATTAATAACGAAAAAGCTTACAATTACGAACAACCCACCGGTGGCGTAGGCTTTTTTGAATGTATTGATGATGAAAGAGCAGCTTTTTTATTGTTTGATACTGCCAAAGCCTGGTTAAAAGAAAATGGCATGCAAGCCATGGATGGCCCCATCAATTTTGGTGAAAACGATACTTTTTGGGGTTTACTGAGCGAAGGTTTCAGCTCGCCCCCATCCTACGGGATGAATTATAACCCGGAATATTATAAAGCTTTTTTTGAAAACTATGGCTTTAAAACCCAGTACGAGCAGATCACCAATTACCTGAATGTAGTTAAGCCTTTCCCCGAAAGGTTTAGGAGAATAGCCAACTGGGTGATCCAAAAACCCGGTTATACTTTTAAGCACCTTAAGGCAAGTGAAATTGAACAGTTCGCGGCTGATTTTATTGAGATTTATAATGATGCCTGGAAAGGCTTCGAGAATTTTGTGCCGATTACGCATGCTACCATCTTAGAAAGCTTCAGGAAGATGAAGCCTTTAATGGATGAAAACCTGATATGGTTTGCTTACTTTAATGGCGAACCCGCATCATTCAATATTGTGTTGCCTGATGCCAACCCGATGATAAAACCTCTAAAAGGAAAACTCGACCTGAAAGGCAAACTAACTTTTTTATACCTAAAATGGCGGGGTGTTAACCGCATGCGGGCTATTGTAATGGGCACCAAACAAAAATTCCAGAATCATGGTTTGGAATCAGCATTGTTTATAAAACTTGGTGAATATGTGTTACCCCTTAGCCAATATGAAGAAATGGAACTATCATGGGTGGGCGATTTTAATGAAAAAATGATCGCGCTGCATGCGGCTATGGGTAGTGTATTCGGCAAAAAGCATTTAACAATGCGCTATATTTTCGCATAAAAAAGAGCTTAGTATAACTAAACTCTTTTTTTCAAAGTATTATATCACTATGCTATTTCGCGTCTGTGTCTTAGCTCTTCAAAAAGCTCGATAACTTTTTTCTGCAGTTCAATAACTTCGTTTTCACGATCATTTAAACGTTTGTGTACGTTTTCAAGTTCAGTTATAAATTTTTGATCTTGTTCGGTTTCATTAAAGGTGAGTAGTTGCACAACCCCCATTTCAAACAATGTGGCTATCTGCTCAAGGCGTGATAAATTAATATCGGTTATTCCGGTTTCAATTTTAGAAAACGCTGGTATCGAGATGTCCAAACGCTTCGCAACATCTTCCTGGCTCCAGCCTTTTTGATGACGAAGTAACCTTATTTTTTTACCAAGTGTTTTCATATAAAAATTAAATTATGAGATAGGTTGCGCTATAGTTAATAAAGTTATGATTATTTTTTAATAACCTAATAAATTATTAAAAAATAACTGTAGCAGTTTAATTACTACTACTTCATTATCACTAAATTACGACACCTTGTACGTATCAACTTATTAAAAAGTTACTTAATAAATTTGGCGGCAACCCAATCGTTATTATTTTTATGAATGATGTATTTTAAACCATATTTACGGGCCTCATCCATAATAATATCCAGGTCTGGCTGCTCATAAAAACCACTTAAATACAGCTCCCCTTCGGGCTTTAAAACCTCACTGTAACGCTGTATCTGGTCGAGCAATATATTGCGGTTGATGTTGGCTAATATGGTGTCATAATGCTCATCAGGTATCACTTCCTTTGATCCGCAGATGGCGGTAATATTATCGATATTATTTAATTGCGCGTTTTCCAGTGTACTTTCAAAACAAACAATATCATAATCAATAGCGGTAACTTTATCCGCGCCTAATTTTGATGCCATGATAGCCAGGATACCGGTACCACAGCCCATGTCGAGCACATTTTTAGCAGAGAATTCGTTCTCCAGCATCAGTTCCAACATCATGGATGTAGTTTGATGATGCCCTGTACCAAAAGCCATTTTAGGGTCGATAACGATCTCATATTCGATCTCTGGCTTCGGCTCATGGAAGGTTGCGCGTACAAATATCTTACCCTGAATATTTATAGGTTCAAAATTACTTTCCCATACCTCGTTCCAGTTTTTTTGGGGGATCAGCGCAATTTCATAGCTAAATGTGAACATATCCCGGTAAGGCGTTAATGCCTCTATAAGCTTAGCCTCATCAAAATCATCTACAGGGATATAGGCTTTAAAGCCGAATTCCAGTTCTTCAAAAGTATCAAAGCCTACTTCGCCCAGGGTATTTATTAGCATATCCTGCTGGTAATCCTCTGTAACTATAAGGGTAAAAAGTAATTCGTAGTAATTCATTTTAGGTAGATATTATTCAGTAGCAGTAGTTGGCTTGTGCTTCAATTTTATTTTACCACCAACTATCAGCCCCAACATAAAAAAATTGATGACCCAATATGTTAGCTGTATCAGCAACATTAATATTGCCATACCGGCTAAATGGTAAATGCCTGTTTGCTCATCCCAGATGATGTAAGCGATACCGCCGGCAAAAAGCGCGCATAATAAAGCGGTGGCCGTAACAGCCGCATCCTTCCCCACCATCGACCACGAATGCGCGGCCTCCCATATCGGCAACACAATCACATATTGCGTTAATAATGCGGTGATAAAATATAAAGGCCAGCAGTAGTAAAAACAAGCCATAAAAGCATGTAAATTCCCCTTGCCCATGTCGCCCAAATGAATGGGGAAAACAATGGATTGCAGCAACACTATTACAGCGAATACTACAAAACCGGCAAATGGAGGAAGGAATACTTTCATTTGTTATAATTAGTGAATGAGTGAGTTAGTGAATGAGTGATTTTAAAAAGACACCAATCGTTCATTCACTAATTCACTAACTCGCTCAATAATTAATTAAACACTCTTAATATATCAACAAAATCTCTCGATTTTAATGATGCGCCGCCTATCAATCCACCGTCAATATCTGCCTGGGCAAATAATTCAGGGGCATTTTTAGGGTTGCAACTTCCGCCGTATAAAATAGTGGTATCATCAGCTACTTGCTGGCTGTATTTTGCAGCTATTTCCTTACGGATAAAAGCGTGAATTTCCTGCGCCTGATCGCTTGATGCCGTTACACCTGTACCGATGGCCCAAACAGGCTCATAAGCGATAACTAACTTTGCAAAGTTAGCTGCATCTAAATGAAATACGCCTTCAGCCAATTGATCTTTGATCACCTGAAAATGCACATTACTTTCGCGCTCCTGCAAGGTTTCGCCTATACAAAAAATCGGTTTTAAATCGTTTGCTAAAGCTGTATCCGTTTTTTTAGCCAATAATTCATTGGTTTCGCCAAAATACTGGCGGCGCTCAGAGTGACCTAAGATCACATACTCCACGCCTACTGATTTTAACATTTTAGCCGATACCTCACCTGTGTAAGCACCTGATTCTGCCTGGTGAGCATTTTGCGCGCCTACAGAAACTTTATCATAACCTTTGGCCATTTGCACTAAACTGTGCAGGTGTATAAACGGACTGCAAACTACAGCTTGCTGTTTACCGGTAATTTCGTCCTTAACCATATTGGTTATTTCTGAAAATAAGGCTAATCCCTCGTTATAATCAAGGTTCATTTTCCAGTTTCCGGCAACTATTTTTTTTCTCATCTTGTGTTGTGTAATAATTTCTAAATGTAAATTTCTCTATATGCTTTGGTCAGTTTAAATACTTCTTTCAGGATATTCTGTTCGTTCTCATCAAATTTCCGATGATCCCTACGTTCAAAAACTTTGGCAGTAGTTTCCAGCATTTTGTGCAGTGAGTATTCCTCAAAACCATACTGCGCCCCACCCCATGCAAAATCAGGGATGTTATTAGGTGGAAAACCTGCACCAAACACATTTGATCCTACGCCTACAACAGTACCTGTATTAAACATGGTATTGATACCGCATTTAACATGATCAGCCATAATCATACCGCAAAATTGCAGGCCTGTTTTGCGGAAACTTTGGGTAGTGTAATCCCATAGCTTCACTTCGGCATAGTTGTTTTTAAGGTTGGAGTTATTGCTATCGGCACCGATATTGCACCATTCACCTAAAACGGAGTTACCTAAATAACCTTCGTGCCCTTTGTTTGAATATCCCCAGATGACGGCGTTATTTACTTCGCCGCCAACACGGCAATATGGGCCAATGGTAGTAGCGCCATAAATTTTGCTGCCCATCTTCACCTGTGAATCGCCACAAATGGCGAATGCGCCACGGATGTTGGTTCCTTCCCATATTTCGGTATTTTTACCTAGATAGATAGGGCCATTAATAGTACTGAAGGTATTGCATTCGGTTTTAACATCATCCTCGGCAAAAAAATCGTTGCCTATGATGGTGTTGGTATTGCTGATGGTTGCGCTTGTGCGGCCGTTGGTTACCAGCTTAAAATCCTTGCGGAGTTCAATATCATTCTTCCTGAAAATATCTTCGGGGTATTTGATGGTTACAGCAAAATTTTCATAAACAGTAGCCTGACCGTAATCAACGTTAGTGGTAAAATGTTTCGCATCTGATTCGCTTAAACGAACAGCTACCAGCTGATCTTTATATTTTAAAGCATCGCCAACACGCAGCTTATCAATAGCTTCCACTAAATCAGCATCCGGACAAAATGAGCCGTTGATAAATATATTATCAGCCGTAATTTTTATGGGGAACTTACCCTGCAAATAGGCACGGGTATGAAACGAGAAATCAGTTTTTAAATGCCTGGCCCACTTTTCGGCAATGGTAAAAATACCTATGCGTAAGTCGGCAACAGGGCGAGTGTAGGTTAAGGGAAGCAGGGATTGGTGCGCGTTATCTTCAAAAAGAATAATTGCCATGGCGCAAAAATAAAAAAGTCTCCCGATGTATCGGGAGACTCGCTATATTATTTATAAACAAATAATTATTTCTTGTTGTAACGGGTACGGAATTTGTCGATACGACCAGCGGTATCAACCAATTTCATTTTACCAGTGTAGAACGGATGCGACATATGTGAAATTTCTAATTTCACTAATGGATATTCGTTACCATCTTCCCATTTTACAGTTTCACGGGTATCGATGCATGATTTAGTTAAGAAAGAATACTCGTTAGACATATCCTTAAATACAACTAATCTATAATTTGATGGGTGCAGATCTTTTTTCATTGTGTTTACTTCTTATAAAAGAGGTGCAAATGTAGTAATAAAAGTTAAAAGTCAAAAATGTATTAGAAAAAATTGTGTGAACCATGATTTATGGGATTTGAGGATTAACATGATTTTATTTAATGGTGCGGTGAAAACACCATAAGTGTTCGAAAGATTAAAAAAGGGCGTCATGCTGAGGCACTCGAAGCATGTGGGCAAAGGCCTTTACGCTTATGCTTCGAGTACCTCAGCATGACAGCACGCAATTCGTTGGTGATGCAATGATAACACCGACCATAGGCTATGGTCCCGATTATTTATCAATTCTGATTGCAGGCGCAGCTTTAGTCTATATCTCCTAACACCTCATCTACCATACCGTGTCCTTTAGCTTCGGGGCCTGTCATCCAATAGTCGCGGTCAGATGCTTTGTGCACCCAATCATAGGTCTGGCCGCTATGTTTGGCGATGATCTTGTACAGATCATGCTTTACCTTTATAATTTGTTGTGCCGTGATCTCGATGTCTGCTGAAACGCCCTGCACCCCACCTGATGGCTGGTGAATCATTATACGCGAATGCTGTAACGCGGCACGCTTGCCTGCTTTGCCTGCGCAAAGTAAAACAGCGCTCATAGAAGCGGCCATCCCAATACAAATGGCGCCCACATCGGGTGTGATCAATTGCATGGTATCATAAATACCCATACCTGAATAGACGTCGCCGCCTGGCGAATTGATATAAAGCTGAATATCCTTTTTAGCATCTACCGATTGCAGAAAAAGCAACTGCGCCTGAATTATATTTGCCATCCGGTCGGCAACCGGCTCGCCTAAGAATATAATCCGGTCCATCATCAGGCGCGAAAAAACATCCATTTGCGAAACGTTCAACTGGCGCTCTTCCATAATATAAGGCGTCATGTTTTTGGGGATACTTGCAGCACGGCCTATGTAACTATCTACATGCTGGCTGCCAATGCGGTGATGCTTAACCGCGTATTTTCTAAATTCGTTATGATTGATTTCCATGGTTTAATACTTTTTAAACAGATTGGCAATGCGATGCATAAAACCCCTGTGTTGTGGTGTTGTAGCTAATATTTTCTGTACGGCGACAATCTCATCCTTTATCTTTTGGCGACTATATTGCCTGATAACTGCATAAGTGTTTTGTTGATGCTCCATATCGTTTACCAAATCGTTGTTCAATAGCATGTTGGCCTCAAACAAAAGCGCGTCGCCAGGGAGTAGGTTGCCCAAAATATAATCGTCGATAGCTTTGATGTTATTCAATGAAGTCCGCATAGTTTAATGAGTTTTGTTTAACAGTTTCCCTTACTTTCTCCAGGCATTTATATTTTGCTACCGTAGCCGAATGTGGGCCCGAGTAGCCAAATAGCGTAGCCACATCACCCACAGGCAAATAATCGTAATAATAAGCTTTAAGCAAGTCCATGCATTTTTTGCCTGCAGTTTCCAGGTAATGCAGTAGCTTGTTGGTGGCGGGTTGTTCATCGGGTACAACTTCGGTGTCAAAATCATTTAAGGGTTGGTTTTTAAGCCCGGCCTTATAATGCTGCAACCACAGCCTTTTGGCAATACCTAACAAATAGGCTTTCTCGTTTACAATGCTCTCGGACTGTGCCGACGCAACTTTTTCGTAATATATAACCAGTGTATCCTGGAAAATATCCTGTGCTTCTTCAAGGCTGCCACCCATCCGGGCTACATAACGGGCGACTACGGGAAACGCCTTTTTGTAAAGTGCCATAAAGAAAGCTTCACGCAGTTCAACTGTTGATAATCTGTTGTTATTCATCGCTATCATGAGTGTTTATTACTATGTGTAATATATGCACGAAATATCACCCATGAAATTGCATTTTTTTTAATTAAAAAACAGAAATGCAATCTTCCGAGCACCTATGCTTAAAACACCGACCATAACATGAATCGACTTCGATAGGTTTAGCGGCCTTGCATATTCACTTGTCGCCTTCAGAATGACAGGTGGTGGATAAAAAGGTTATCATCGGTAGCGAATGGAGTATCAAAATTAATTACATTCGTTTAACCCAAGCACTATCATCATCTATAAGGAGTTAATTAACAATAAAAGATAATCAAAATGACAACTATAACAACAATCGCGTCTCGCCTTATTGAATTATGCAATGCCGGCCAATTTGTGGATGCTTATACCGAACTTTTTAGCGACAATGCCATCAGTATTGACCCCATTGCAGGCCCCGAACCGGTAAAAGGGTTACCGGCACTAATACAAAGGGAACAGGATTTCTTAGCCAATACTGAAATACATGAGGTAAAAGTATCCGATGCCATTTCTTCAGGGAGTTATTTTAGTGTTATTTTTTCGTTGCACATCACCCCAAAAGGCGGCGAAAGTCGGCGTGTGGAAGAACTCGCCGTTTATAAGGTTGAGAATGGTAAGATTGTGAGTCAGCAGTTTTTTATTGATAGAAACTAAGTTTAATTTAAACTGTCACACGCGGCACGCGTGCGACAGTATTTGGGAGACTCTGGGGAGACTGGAAAAAGCGTTAAAATAAAAATCATATAGCATTGACTGAACGAGAAATTAAATTTGACAACTTTTTCAAAAATAGAAATGGTATATTTTTATTTAATTCGGATTTAACCAATGAAGTTAAATCATTTATAACTAGGATTGAAAACTATCTAAAACCGAGGTATCCTACATTGCCTAACATAATTGGAGATTTTATTGCAGATAATAGTTTAAATGCTGTCGCTGGTAAATATGAAGATGATTATTTTGTAGGAATAAATATTGGAACTTATTTTCTAATTGGTGACATGTTTAATAAAATGATGGCCACCAAAAGCGTTTTTGAGAAAATTGGAAACATTGCCATTGAAACTAGTGATAAAAAGATATTAAACGCTATTATAGAAAATAAATCAATCTCTTTTGACCACGCGAACACAACAAATGTTATTGTTGCTAAAGATCCAATTAGACGCGATTTTGGTGGTATCTGCACTTCACTAATTATGAATTTTATTATATTTCATGAGTTTGGGCATATTA
>JABDDX010000021.1 GCA_013287375.1 Bacteroidota bacterium
TTTGATTTTTTTCGGTACCCGTACTTAAATTAAAAGAGTTGGTTTCAGTAACACCAGTATTAAAAAAATCGGCAATGTTATAATTAGGTGTTCCTGCCGGCTGGGCTGCGCCCCATGAATTAACTGATGTGCTACTTGTAACACCCGCATCCCCAGCACCGTATTCGTTTTGCAGTTTAGGCAAAAGTACCGGTTTATCAAAAGTAGTATTTGAATTTAGGCTGATCGTTGTTTTTCCTTCCTTACCTTTTTTGGTAGTGATGAGTATAACACCATTGGCTGCCTGGCTTCCGTATAATGCTGATGCTGACGCGCCCTTTAAAACGCTGATGCTTTCGATATCATCAGGATTGATGTTAGCGATACCATCACCGCCATCGCCACCGTATGAGAACACACCGGTTGGCTGGGTGCTGGAAAGTGCTTGCAGTGGTACACCATCTATTACATACAGTACGTTATTACTACCGTAAATAGATTTGCTACCCCTTAAAACAACTTTTGTTGAACCGCCTGCGCCTGATGAACTCTGGGTGATTTGTAAGCCTGATACTTTACCAGAAAGGCTGTTAACAAAACTTGGGTCTTTGGCAACCTCTAGCTCTTTCCCGCTAACTGTTTGTTGGTCGTAGCTTAATGATGCCTGGCTTTTTTTGATACCCAATGCTGTTACAACAACTTCATTAAGGCTTTTGGCATCAGGAGCCAGTGTAATATCAAAGTTGGTATTGTTGCCTACCGTAATTATTTTGGTTAAATAGCCTACATAACTAACAACCAAAACATCGCCCGGGTTCGCGTTTAATTTAAACTTTCCGTTTATATCGGTTTGGGTACCGGTTGTGGTTCCTTTTATTAAAACGGTTACACCTGGTAGGGCGGCGCCTGTTTCGTCTTTCACAATACCCGTAATAGGGGCTTGTGCTTTTATGCTGCGGCTTGCGCCGGTAATGGTAATGTTGGCCTTGTTAGCTGCATTTGGATGGCTGCTTGCCCCCATAGCAATACATGGCACTAATAATATTAGTGGTAATATTTTTTTCATGATGATTGAATTAGTTTAGTGTAAATGAGTTGGGTGGGTTTAGTTTTTGCTTGTTTTTTCCATGCTTAATTGTTTAGTGGTGATTGATTGGTTTTTATTGTCTTTATCGAAATTCTCCATAACCAGTACCGCCGTACCAATGAGTTCGGCGTTAAAGCCCAGGGCAGAAATTAGTAGTTCGGTGCTGCTAACCAGCCTTGGTATGCAATATTTGGTGAGCGCCTGCTGAATAGGGGCAAGCAATAATTTACCCACTATGGCCCCACGGCCACTTAATACAATGCTTTCGGGGTTCATGATGTGGATGAGGATAGCCAGGGCCTTGCCAATTTTATATCCGGCATCTGATAATAATTCAATAGCAAACTGATCGCCATTATTGGCGGCCTCCATAATGGCGTTGCCTACTACTTTGTAAGGATCTTTATCAGTATGTTTTAAGCTGGATATGTGCCCGTCTTTTATTCCCTGAATGGCTTTTTCGGCTACTACCAGCATTGATGCTTCGGCTTCAAGGCAACCGCGTTTACCGCAGGTACATAAAGCGCCATCATCAAAAAGGGGGATATGACTGAATTCTCCCGCAAAACCGCTGTTGCCGCGATATAATTCGCCATTTACAATCATACCTAAACCAATTCCCCAGCCCAGGTTGATCACCATTACATCCCTGTGGTTTTTAGCGATACCGAATTTTTGCTCAGCAATAGCTATTAAACTGGAATCATTTGCGATGTAAACAGGTGCCCCGGTTTTTTCCGCGATTAATTCGGTTAAGCTTTGCCCGGCCGAATCCAGGTAAGTATAGTTGAAGCCTTTTGCAGAATCAATAAACCCGGGCATGCCAATACCTATGCCTACTATTTTATTCCTGGCTACGCCAGATGCATCTATATAATCATTAATATACTCAATCAGTAAGGGCAGGGCTTTGGGGTTATTGAATAGCTTAAGCTCCGTCATCACCGTTTCTGCTATGGGGTTATTATGCAGATCAAGCATCTGGATGCGGGTAGATAGCTGATCCATAGCTACGGTAACAATATACATGGCCGAAGGCTGTAAACAATACATCAGCGGGCGGCGGCCACCGCTTGACGGTGCGTAACCTTGCTCCATTACGAAACCTTCTTCAATTAATTCACTAATCGCTTTTGAAACAGATGGTACGCTTTTTTCTAAAACTTCGCTCAGATCGGCGCAAGATAAAGCCTTGTCAAAATAAAGACGCTTAATAATTGAGTTCTTTAATTCGGCGCTTTTGACAATCCTGGTTTTTAATTCCATTGTAAATAATAATTGGCAAGTCAGATGAACAAACTTAATAAATTCCCACCCAAAAAAACAAGCACTTTTTAAAAAAATTTAAAAAGTATGTTGAGTTAATGCAGGCTTGGTATCATTTAAATTAACACTATAATTTATAAATTTATAAGTAAATACCTTATATGCAGATGCTTATAAAGTAAATAGCTTTAATTGGTCGCTTGGCTTTTCGATAGTTGGCTTACCAGGTATGTATCCGAAATTTGACAAGGAGATTCCCAGTAGTCTTATTTTTTTATCCTGTGGATTGGTGGCTGCTAATAACTGTTTTGCCGCAGTGCTTATAGTCTCTAAATCAGCAACAGGTGATAGGAATGATTTGTTGCGGGTGATTTGTTTAAAATCGTTGTATTTAATTTTTAAGGTGATGGTTCGGCCTTTTAGATTATAGCGCTGCAGGCGATCAGCAACCAGTTTTGCAATCTTGTCCAGCTTAGTTTCCATCTCTTCAATAGTAGTTAGGTCATAAGCAAAAGTGTCTTCTGCGCCTGATGATTTGGTTTCGCGATGGGGTTGTACTTCACGATCATCAACCCCTCTTACTATCTGATAATAGAATCTGCCGGGTTTACCAAAATGCCGTACTATTTCATCATGCGTTAATTTTTTAAGATCGGCCCCGAGGTGCAAGCCCAGATTTTTCATTTTTTGGGCGGTAACTTTACCTACGCCATAAAATTTCTCAACCGGTAGTTTTTCCATGAAGGATTCGATGGAGGAGGGGCCAATAAAAGTTAATCCATCCGGTTTGTTGATATCTGAAGCGATTTTGGCCACAAATTTATTGATAGATACCCCGGCAGATGCGGTTAGCTGTAATTCATCCTTAATAGCCTGCTTTATTTGTTTGGCAATTTCAATGGCTGAACCAATGTTTAATTTATCGCTGGTTACATCAAGGTAGGCTTCGTCTAACGAGAGCGGTTCTATCAGATCGGTATACCGGCTGAATATTTCGCGGATGCGTTGTGAGGCTTCTTTATATGCCGGGAACCTGGGGCGAACAAATATAGCGTGCGGACAAAGCTGCAAAGCCTGCTTGGATGACATTGCCGAGCGGATACCGAATTTTCGGGCCTCGTAGCTTGCAGTGGCTACTACCCCACCACGACCTTCGGGCAGGCCGCCAACTACTAATGGTTTGCCGCGTAATTCCGGGTCATCACGCTGCTCAACCGACGCGTAGAAGGCATCCATATCAATATGGATGATCTTTCGGTGGGATGGCTGCGGTGGCGTTTCCATATATACAAATATACTCTACCCAAAAACAAAAAGGATGCTACATTATGCATGTAGCATCCCCTAAGTTAAATATATAAATAAGCTTATGCAAGCAAGTCGTCAAGGTTATTAAGCCTCGTGTTGTGCATTTTGTTCACCAATTTGTCATTGCGAGGAACGAAGCAATCGCACGTAGAAAAGCGGCTTCGTAAAGTTCGCGATTGCTTCGTTCCTCGCAATGACATGGTGGAGAGTTTGCTATGCTTCTGCAAGTAATTCATCAAGATTGCCCAAGCCCATGCTAAAGCCGCCTTCAAAGCCCATCGCAAGGATATTTTCAAAGATGGCTACATCATCAAAAGTGAGATCAACTTCAACTCTTGTACCACTTTCAGTGGCATAAAATTGATTGTGCCAGTGCATACCGGTATAATCGCTTGGCGTATTTCCATCTTCATCACAAAACTTAGTGGTAAGTTTAAAGCTCTGCGTAGGTGTTATCGTTTCAAAATCAGACCTGCTCCAATGCTTTTCGCCTTCGGGCCCTGCCATATAATAAAGCCAGACACCACCTTCAGTAAAACTGTACGATTTGGTTACGACTTTCCATGGTTTTGGTGCCCACCATTTATCAAGTAAGTCGCTTTCTGTCCACGCTGCCCATACCTTTTCAACAGGTGCAGCAAATTCCCGGGTAACATGTAGCTTTTTATTAGCTAAATCTTTGGTAAATACTGTTTTGTTAGTCATGATTATTTTATTTAATATTATTTAGTAAGTTATCTAATTGATTAAATCGATCATCCCACATTTTGCGGAAATCCTCGAGCCATTTGTCTATTTCTTTCATTTTTTCAAAGTTTATATGGTAATAGATCTCGCGTCCGGATTGCCGTTGCGTTACCGCTTCGCATTCCGTTAATATTTGAATATGTTTTGATACTGCCTGGCGTGTGCTGTCGAAATGTTCGGCAATAGCATTGGGCGTCATGGCTTGTAAGGCTATCAGGGCAAGGATAGCCCGGCGGGTCGGATCGGCAATGGCCTGAAATATGTCTCTTCTCATTTATTTGCAACTATATGGTTGCAAATATAAATGCAATTATTCGGTTGCGCAAATTTAATCTGTTTTTTGTTGTGGGTTTTTATCTTTGCTATATGGAACTCATCACCTGGCATGATTTTGAAAAAGTAGAATTGCGTGTTGGCACTATTTTAGAAGTTGCTGATTTTCCGGAAGCGCGCAAACCTGCTTACAAGGTTAAGGTTGACTTCGGCGAACTGGGCATTAAGTGGTCAAGCGCGCAGATCACAAAGCATTATACCAAAGAGGAATTGGTAGGAAAACAGATTATGGGGGTGGTTAACTTCCCCAAAAAACAGATCGCGAATTTTATGTCGGAGTTTTTGGTAACCGGCCTGGCCGACGAGAATGGTGATATAGTATTAGCGGCAATTGATAAACTTGTGCCTAACGGCAGTAAATTAATATAGATGAATTATTATTTGAGCTTTTTTATCGGTCCGCAACTAATTGGCGTATTGTTTATTGTGATTGGCTTGTTGCAGCGTTATCTGCCGCCAAAAAAAATAAATCGCTGGTATGGTTACCGTACGCAAAATGCCCGCATTGACCAGGAAACCTGGGATGCAGGAAACAGATACTCCGCTATTTACATGATAAGGCTTGGGTTATTATACTACATAATTGGGTTTGTAATAAACGCGGTAACTGTATTATATGTTACGGATTATGATAAGCAAACCATGATAAAATATGTGCTGTTATTTGGCGGGGCGATGGGTATAGGCATATTATCAACCATGGCTACTGAGAAATACCTGGCAAACAAATTCAAAAATAAGATTAAGAAGAGGCGGAAATGAGGTATGTAAGTTTTGAGAATGAACCCGCGGCTATGTCGCCGGATGAGTTTTTCATGAATGAAGCGATCAAAGAGGCAAAACTAGCGCTGGCGGAGGATGAAATACCTATTGGCGCTGTAGTTGTTTGCAAAGGGAAGATAATAGGCCGAGGGCATAATCTTACTGAGCGTTTGACTGATGTATCGGCCCATGCGGAGATGCAGGCGCTTACTGCCGCGGCTAATTATATGGGCGGTAAATATTTAAAGGAATGTATTTTATATGTAACCATGGAGCCCTGCGTAATGTGCGCGGGTGCAGCTTATTGGTTTCAGTTGGGCGGGATAGTTTTTGGCGCTTATGATACCAAGTTGGGTTTCGGCAGGCTGAATCAAAAAATTACTCACCCTAAAACGGTTATTACCGGTGGGATAAAAGAGAATGAGTGCTCGGAGCTGGTGAAGGAGTTTTTTAGGAAGAAGAGGTAGGGTGTAGTTGATGGTTCATAGATCATAGATAAAAGTTTGGGGTTGTGCGATTCCTTCCTTGCGGAAGGAGGAGGAAGGGGTTAAGTGGGCTTGGGTTTGTTGGTGACAACACCAACAAAGGCGAAAAACAAAATCGAATAAAGAGGACGCTATAAATGATAACGCATATTTTAAAGAATAAGCAAACTCTATTTTTATTGATAATTGAAGTATTATTAGGTATTTTGGGAATATTGGCTATAGCGGATGATGTGTTTTTTTTAGTTACAAAGAAAGAGGCGCAAGCAGAAATAATTAAAATTGAAAAATTAAAATTACCAGACCCTTATAAGGTAACCTTAACTTATTTTAATGAATATGAAAATAAAAGCGTTACGACTCATATTAATGATATTGACGGTTTATATGGTCAGAAACTAATTCCGAAAAACTATATAAGTATTTATTATAGAGCTTATTTTGCAAAAGAAGTTAATTTTAGTGATTACAAACATCCTAATATTGGAACTGTAACTATATTAGTTATTTTTCTATTCATAATGCTACTGGCTATTTATTTTTCTTGGAAAGAATTCAAACCTACTAATATAACCAATCTCTAATCTTTAGTCTCCATAGATTCTCGAATAGGTTTCTCCGTTCAGGCTTTCGTTGTGTTGTCACCAAAAAACGATACTCTGCGTTAGCGATAGCAGTGTATACCGGCCCCGAGCTTAATGCCTGTAGGCATATGAACGAATAGCGCGGGCCGGAGGTAACGCCCAATATCTTGCGCTCCGTTTACTCACCCCGACTGCGCTACGCTTGTCGACCCTCTCTCCGTCTGCGACGCATAGAGGGTAAACTACAACCAAAATTTTATTCCCTCTTTCCTGCTTGCGGAAGAGAGGGCAGGTTGAGCGGCTGAGCGAAAACCGGGTGAGTTGAAATACTAATCGGAGCACCCTATTTACTCATTCCGAATGCGCTGCGCGACAAAGAGGGTGAAAACAAAATATCGCCAGTTCAAGTGGGAACACTTGAACTGGCAATAGGAGGATAGGGTTTACTGACTTATATATCCTGTTATCCCCTCGTATGACCAGTTGCCGGATGCAAACAACGTATTGTATTCGCTTTGGCTGGCTGTGTAAATATGCCCGTGTACAGATTTACCTTTGGCAAAGAAACGGTAGACAGGAATCTCCCCTAAACCTTGTGAAGGATCTACATAACCTGTTATTCCTTCGGGTTGTAGGTTTGGTTCTTCATTTTTGTTTGTTGTTGAGAAATGAGTACCATCACTTAGCTGGTATCTGTATAAAGGAACTAATCCCGGTTCTGGTATCGTGTATATCTGGCCTACAGCTCCATCTAACGACCAGTTTGGCACCCCTGAAACTTCGCCTACACTGTTGGATAACATGTGATCGCCGGTTTTAGAATTATAAAATCTGTATAGCGTGGTTGTAGGGAAATTATCGTTCAACAGAGTAATAGAGTTTGAATTGATATAACTAATAATATATGATTTTAATGCTGCTGCTTTAGTAGGATCCTGAACAAAATCATACAAAGGCATTAATGTTCCGGGTGTTAGGTCAATTAACTCTGAGTTAGCTACTGTTGAGCTGCCTTGCCAGTTAGCTACATTAAGCGTAACGGTTGTATCGGCACTACCATTATATATTAATGTACTTACTAAGCCTTTTGAAGGATCAGCTCCGTGAGTTTCGTAATGTAAAGATTGGTTGAAGTTTTTGCTAATTGATGCTGAACCGTAAGAAAGCGTAGCTGACACTTTACCTTTTACGCCTAAAACAGAGATGCCACCATCAATACCAACACTGCCGGCATCCTTTTTATTGGTGTTATCGGTTTCGGCCCTGTATAACACTTCCAGTTTTGCACCAAGTATACAATCGGTTAATACATGCGTTCCGTAATGGCTTACAATGTATTGAGGGGTTTGGTTTTGTACATCCTGCTGAAATTGAGGAGAAAGATAGTTATACAATGAATTTTCGGGCGTATTTAAATAAATGCGTTGCTGCCTTACCATCAAATTAAAATATCCGTACACAAATCTTGATGAAAAAGCATAGTTATCAGAATAACTTGCAGAAATTGTCCCTTTAAATAGCCCTAAAAAACTTGCGGAATCTTTGGTGCTAATTGCAAGCGAGTGCGTTAGATTTATAGCATTAGAGCCGGATTGACTGAGTGTATATTGTGCGGTTGAGTTATCGAATACAACGCGATTAGCGTTTAAACTATCGAACAGGGCAATATTAAGCACCTGGTTAGTAACCGCGCTTGTGCTACCATATTGGCCTGTAACATCATACCCGTAGCCGAGTACGTTGTATTTTCCACCGGTTGAAATGATCGAAAGCGGGCGGTTTGTAGCGTTGAGATTAGTTGAAAGTTTTGGATTAGTTAATTCTTTGTTACAAGAAAATAGAAATACCGCGCATAACAGCGCATAGATGTTTTTTTTCATTTGATAAGCTTTAGATTAATAAATAATTATAAAGCAATATTAATACATGAAATAATAAATAGCAATTATTTATTATTAAATTATTATTAATTATTATTCATAAGATTTGTTTGCCACAACCCTTTTAATCACCTAACAAAAACATGACATTTATTTAGAACAAAAAATATGTTTCAAACCTTATATTTGTTCGCGAACACTATCTTAAAAATTAAAAACTTACATTATGGCATTCACACTACCGGCGTTACCTTACGCTACTGATGCGTTAGAACCGCATATTGATAAAGCTACTATGGAAATTCACCATGGCAAGCACCACCAGGCTTATGTTACTAACCTTAACAAAGCGTTAGAAGGCAAACCTGAGGCTGATAGCAGCATTGAAGACATTATTACTAATATTTCAAAATTCGCTCCGGCGGTACGTAACAATGGCGGTGGCCACTATAACCACAGCTTATTCTGGACTTTGCTTTCACCAAACGGTGGCGGCGAGCCAACAGGCGAATTAGCTGAAGCGATTAAATCAACCTTTGGTTCATTTGAGGATTTCAAAACTAAAGTTTCTGAAGCCGGTGCTACCCGTTTTGGTTCTGGTTGGGCTTGGTTAATTGTTGCTGATGGAAAATTAGCAGTTACCTCAACCCCTAACCAGGATAACCCATTAATGGATATTGCTGAAGTAAAAGGTACTCCGATTTTGGGTATCGATGTTTGGGAGCATGCTTATTACTTGAAATATCAAAACCGTCGCCCTGATTATTTGGCTGCGATTTGGAATGTGATCAACTGGGCTAAAGTTGCCGAGCTATACACGAAAGCAAAATAAATTTAATCCCCGATTAGGAACGATTATTGAAGCGGCAGAGTTAATATTAATTCTGCCGTTTTTATTTAACAGAAATTTATGAAAGCAATAGTATTAGAAGCCGCTGATAAACCATTAGCCTATAAAGAAGTTGATAAGCCCACGTTACAACCGGGCGAAGCATTGGTAAAAATAAAAGCAGCAGCACTTAACCGTCGTGATTATTGGATTACGGTGGGTAAATATGCAGGCATCAAGTATCCAACCATTTTGGGGAGCGACGGCGCAGGTATTGTTGCCGAAGTGGGCAGCGAAGCAGATAAACATTGGCTGGAAAAAGAAGTTGTTATTAACCCGGCTTCGGAATGGGGCGATAACCCCAATTTTCAATCCGGGAACTTTAAGATATTGGGTTTGCCTGCCGACGGCACTTTTGCGGAGTATGTAAAAGTATCAGTAGCGGACCTATACCCTAAACCTACTTATTTAAGCTGGGAGCAGGCAGCATCTATTCCGCTGGCGGCTTTAACTACTTATCGTGCATTGTTTACCAAGGGTAAGGCTGTAAAAGGCAGTAAAGTGCTGATAACCGGTGTTGGCGGCGGCACAGGCGCGTTTGCCCTGCAATTGGCGATGGCTGCGGGTTGCCAGGTTTTTGTGACCTCGGGATCAGGTGATAAGCTTGACAGGGCAAAGCATTTGGGTGCAGCAGCAGGCGTAAACTACAAAGCGCAGGACTGGGCCGAGCAATTGGCGCAACTGGCAGGTGGTTTTGATGTGATTGTTGATAGTGCCTTGGGCGATGGTTTTGTTAAACTGGTTGATTTATGTAACCCAGGCGCGCGGATAGTGATATTTGGTGCAACGGCAGGAAACATACCTGAATTAAACGGTCGCAAGTTTTTTTACCGGCAGATACAGTTGCTGGGCAGCATGATGGGTACACCTGATGATTTTAAAGAGATGATGGAGCTAGTGAATGAGCATCAAATTATCCCGGTGATTGATGAGGTGTTTCCGTTGAGTGAGGCTGACGCGGCGGTTAAGAAAATGGAGCATTCATCGCAATTTGGGAAGATTGTGCTGCGAGCTTAATATTAGTAATACAGGTGTTATGCTGAGGGTACTCGAAGCATGTGGGCAGGCCTTTACCTGCCTGCCGGCAGGCAGACGCTTATACTTCGAGTGCCCTCAATATGACACCTTTTTTTGATGCGTAGATTTTCCTCCTTAAAAAGAAAAAGCCTCCCAACCTTGCGTCGGGAGACTTTCAACCTAAACCTTATCACAATTAAACTGGCAAGGATGCCAGTTCATGTATTATATATCAATTACTATACCAAACTGATACTGTAGAGTAGTATTTTTTTACTTAAGGTTAAAATCAGGTTATTATATTATGATATAATGACTATTCATTTCAGTCAGCAGCTGATTATATTTTGGTAGCTGCCAATATTACTTTGGTTGTCCACCTGATTGAACACTTGTGTATGTTTTTGTGAGTCTTTTTTTACGCAGATAGGTGTCAAAAGTATACAACGCCAGTATCACATCAAAAAATAAGAACCCTTGTATTAACGGGCTGCTAAAATATTGAGTAATATGTGGCATAGTAAAATGTAATGTGGTTTTACCAGATAATCCTGCCGACCAATTAGTATTTGCCAGCGCATAAATCAGGATAGCAGAGATCATCAGCACAAAAAATAATCCTATACCTTTTATAATCCGTTGATCAATTCGCGCCTTAAGGGGGGCTTTCGCGTGCTCATTGCGGATGCTCTCCATTACATTGTAGGTGAAAGCCATCGGTGGTTCATCCAGTTCCATTGCCGCAAATTCGGCATTTAGTGCAAGTAATTCTTTGTACTTTTTACGGTATGCTTCGTCCTGCTCAATAAGTAGACTGATGGCCTTTTGCTCGTCGGAGCTGGTGGTGCCATCAATATAGCTCCAAAGCTGTTCTTCTATGTTATTCATATCAGTTCTTTAGCCTCATGTTTTAAATTACGCTCCAGCTTGTCTTTCAAACGCTGGCGCGCCCTAAATAGTTTAACCTTTACAGTATTAGCCTCGATACCCATTGTTTGAGCAATCTCTTCTAACGATTGTTCGCCTTTGTAAAATAGGGTGATGATGGCCGCATCATCGGGCAATAATTGATCGATGGCCTGGTTTAAATAAAACGAGCGTGATTTATTCTCCACGTTATTTTCATCATACCCACTTGGTTTATTTTCAACCTGTATAAAAGTATCTTCATCATCAATCGAATCAGTAGCTATCCTTTTTTTACGCAAGGTAGTCATGGCAGTGGTATAAACTATACTATACAGCCATGTAGTAAATTTTGCTTGCCGCTGAAAAGATTCCAGCGAGCGATAGGCTTTTACAAAGCAATCCTGTGCAATCTCTTCAGCATCTTCCCTGCTTTTGGCAAAACGCATAGCCAACGTGAATACGAAACGCTGGTGCCGTTTAATCAAATCAGCATAAGCCGACTGATCGCCTGCCAGTGTTTGTTCAATTAAGTCGGTATCCGAAAGCTTACTTTGCATTTATGTGGTTATGACTACATGGTTGGTGCGGAGGTTACAGTAGTAAAGATAATTTTATTTTGACGGAGATTATTATTCTGTGCCGTTTAGAGATGATTTCTAGTCACGACATATTTTATTTAACTTAAATGTCATTCTGAGCATAGCGAAGAATCTGTAAAGTTGTGCACCGTTGTACAGATTCTTCGCTATGCTCAGAATGACATTAAAAAAAAATACTTTGTGCCTGTAACCTCATCAAAAAACAGGTAGTCATAGCATACAAATACACCAGAATGGTGATTTTGAAAATGAAATAATTATCAAACTAAAAAAATAAGAAAATGATAGATGGAGATGCATTAATACCCATGGTTGTTTGCAGCACAATGTTTGCCATGGTTTTTGGGATTGTTTATTTATACCGCCGCGAACGCATGGCGATGATTGAGCGTGGTATGGACCCGCGTAATTACAAACCGAAAGTTCACAACTATAATACCTTAAAATGGGGTTTATTATTGATAGGTGCGGGCCTGGGTTTGTTTTTGGCCTTTATTTTAGACCATACGTGGCTAACATCTATGGATTACGACAGCAAGCACAATCCGTCTGTATATTTTGCACTTATTGCCATATTTGGCGGAGCAGGACTGCTAATATCTCACCTTGTGGAGCGGAAAGACATGCCTATAAATCAGGATTAAATTATCTGAAAAGGTAAAAGCTAAAAACCTTTTAGCTTTTACCTTTATTCTTTCACCTTCCCTCACTTATCTTATATAAAGTTCTTTTATCAAATCAAGATGATATAGCTCGTGCCCTGCGGTCATATATACCAAGGCCCTAACTGAAACGGGGTGGTTATTGGCAATGCCCATCATCAGGCTCTGGTCATCGGTAAAAGAGCTGTACAAATATATATTGGCTTCGCGCAGCGCCTTAAACTCATTGGCCAAATCCTGTATAGTTCGGGTATCAAAAGTTGAAGCAGCTACATATTCTTCCTGATCGAAACCGGGTAGCGGGTTTTTATCTCCGCGAGAAAAGCATAACGCACGGAATGAGAACACCCTTTCGGTATCAATCATGTGGCCTAAAACTTGTTTCAGTGTCCACTTACCTTCTGCATAGGCATAGTCGGCCTGCTCGGTGGTTATCCGCGAAAAAAAGTTATGGGTGCTTTGTTTTAAATACTCCAATATCTCTATCACGGGGCCATTAGGCACTTTGGCTATGTACCCAGCTGCGTATGAGGCGTATTCACCGGGCTGCGGTTTGTTTATCATTTTTTGAGTTTTTTAGGGTGATGCGGAAGGTTGTTCCCTTGCCAATTTCAGATTCGCGCACAGCGATTGTACCGTTATGGTAGTTATTTATAATACGTTTTGTTAGCGATAACCCCAATCCCCAACCACGTTTGCGGGTAGTGTATCCCGGCTGAAATACGGTATCGAATTTTGAGCGTGGGATGCCTTTGCCTGTATCGGTAACATCAATCAATATCAGGTTCTTTTTAGTTTTACTGGCGTTTATTTCTACTTTTATTTTGCCACGGCCTTCTATAGCATTTACGGCGTTTTTCAGGAGATTTTCCAGTACCCAGTCAAACAAAGGTACATTTAAGCCAGCCTGCAAATAGGGGTTGCCGGTAATTTCAAAGCTGATGTTATTGCTTACCCGCACACTGAAATAATCAACAAAATCCTTAACCACATAATAAACTGAACGGTCTTCCAATTTTGGTTTTGAGCCGATTTTGGAGAACCTGTCGGCAATAATTTCCAGGCGTTTAATGTCATTTTCCATCTCCGCCATTAGCGGGTCTTTTTCGGCATTGAACTTATCTTTCAACAGCTCAACCCAGGCCATTAACGATGATATGGGCGTACCTAACTGGTGTGCTGTTTCCTTAGCTAAACCTACCCAAACCTGGTTTTGCTCGGATTTGCGGGAGGAGTTGAACGCGGTATATGCCACTAACAGAAATATAGCGATGACTAAAAGCTGTATGTAAGGGAAGATCTTAAGTTCGTGTAGCAGTGCCGAATCTTTATAGTAAACCAGGTATTTGGTATTTAACATGGTTAGCTGTATTGGCGCGTGCTGCTTTTTCATGTACTCCAGCTCATTCTGAAAATAAGCTGGGTCGTATTTTGGGGAGCCCTTAACCTTGTCGTTTCCGGGTATGTTGATGTTGGTTTTGGTAGAGTCCAGTCCGCGGGTATATTTAATGTCGCCCTTTTCATCAACCACAATAGCGGGTACTAGCGAGCTGTCGCGTACAGCGAAAACATACTGCAGGAAGTCGTTATCATCGGATGTAGTAGTTTGCCGCATACTCATTGCCCAAACCTGCGCGCGTGTACGCTCGGACATGGCAATGTGTTTAACCAGGTAATTGGTGTATAATAATGATCCGCTTGCAATAATCATTGCAAAGGTGATGAGTATGTATTTCCAGCGTTTTTTCTGTTGGTATGGGTTCATTTATTATAAAAAGTCAGCAAGTCGGAAAAGACCGTAAGTCTGTATTTTGCCAAATTACATAAATACTCCGAAAACTGATGAAGAACGGCTAATTTGAAATGTAAGTATCCTGTTTTAAAACTAAAAGTACTTTCATCCTTTGTTGGTGCTGACCACCAAGGTATTCCCGCGCCAGGCAGATGTACTTAATTTGGCAGACTGGGCCGCGCTTTAATTGCAGGAAGAGCAGGCAGAATATCCTGCTGTTCCAGCCTGCTTTCTATAGTACTTAATGGGCCGGCAGAAGTCAAAAAACTAATGCTGAATGTTATTTATGATAACACAGTATCCCCATTATTTTGTTACCGTATATATGAAAAATTAATTTCTATAATTTTGACGGCATAATTAAGGAACCAGCTATCATCATGTTTATTAAATACTTTTTTATCATAATACTTTTTATCCTTTCGGGATTTGCTACAAATGCACAACAAGTAATATATGCAATCCCCCCGGGAAAAGGAATCAGTTCTATGTCGTCATTCTCAGAAGGGTTAGCAAAGGCTAAGTTGCATTTTGAAAAAACAGGATTTGTTGATGTTAACGGAAAATTTGTAATTGAAGCCATATATGAAGATGCCGGAAGTTTCCATGACGGATTAGCCTGGGTGAGTAAAACCATTAATAATAATGTACAATATGGCTTTATTAACAAAAAAGGAAATTTAGTTATCCCTTTCCTGTTTGATGAAGTAAAAGATTTTTCAAGTAACAGGGCCGCAGTAAAGAAAGAAGGCCTGTGGCAATATATTAACAAAAGCGGGAAAACGGTATTGAATAACTCCTTTATCCGGATTGATACCTTAATCGACAAAATGTATAATGGTGCTTATAGCGAAACCAACGCAAATCCTGCCTCTTTTCAAAATGGATTATTATTGGTTCATCGTGGAAACAGGTTTGGTTATGCTGATACATCCGGTAAAATGATTGTACCGCCAAAACTTTATATGGCGAAAGATTTTTCGGATGGCGCTGCACTCGTAGTTTCTGATACAGTTGTCTCCGCACAAGTACTGGGCAATGATACTTTGAGCAAAATATACAACAAGCTTCCTTCTGATCCGGCAATGTTTAAATGGAGTGTAATTGACACCACCGGCAAGTTGTTATGTACATTAGACTCTGCTAAAACAATAATAGATATTGGTAATGGCCTATCTGCATTTACAAATAGCGATGATTATTCAGCATTATGGGGCGTTATCAATAAAAGTGGCAAAGTGATTTTAGCAGCACAATTTGAAAAACAGCCTATAAACTGTTCAGACGGAATTGTCCTTGTTCAGGTGGATGGGCAATCAGGCGACAACAAAGACGGATACCTTTTAACCTTTGATACTACGGGTAACAAGATTGCTAAAATACCGTTTTGTAATAGCAATGGTTGTATCTATGATTCAAACTTAAGTTATCACGAAGGGTTAATAGCAGTTAAGGCAGGCAACAATTGGGGTTATATGGATAAAACCGGTAAAATGGTGATACCACCACAATTCGACACCGCGCTTGACTTTCAGGAAGGATTAGCAATTGTTGTAACAGCAGACAGCCAGGTAGGGGTCATTAAAAACCCTTTAAAAGAAAATAAATGATTCAAGTTAATTTGTAGAATAAAGCTCCCCTCATTAATGCTACCGTGTACCCACATCTTTTCATGCCCATCGGGGCTACCTGTTTGTAGAAATAAATGTTCATTTTGTTGTGTCTCATTAGAGGCTACCCACTCAGAAAGCAACAATTAACCTGCAAACCTACGGAGCGCACTTGTTTTTTACTTATTGTATCTACAAACAGGTAGCCCCGATGGGGCAGAGTATCCTAAATGGGATATTCAAATTTGCACAACTAATCACCAATCACTAACCTCTAATCACTATTTGATTATCTTTGCGGCATAATGGCAGATAAAAAAGTTAGAGTTCGTTTTGCACCAAGCCCTACTGGTGGTTTACATTTAGGCGGTGTTCGTACCGTGTTGTTCAATTATCTTTTCGCCAAAAAGCATGGCGGCGATTTTGTTTTACGTATTGAGGATACCGACCAAAATCGCTATGTTGAAGGGGCAGAGCAATATATTTTAGATTGCCTTGCCTGGTGTGGCTTAACACCTGATGAAAGCCCGGTTGTGGGTGGCCAATATGCGCCATACCGCCAAAGCGAGCGCAAGGCGCTTTACCGCCAATATGCTGAAAAGCTGGTGATGGAAGGTCATGCTTATTATGCTTTTGACACGCCGGAAGAACTGGATGCCAAGCGTAAAGAAATACCTAACTTTCAATACGGGTATGCTCATCGCGATGAATTGCGCAACTCTTTATCGTTATCTGAACATGAGGTAGATGCTTTACTAGATGCGCATACACCGCATGTTATCCGCATAAAAATGCCGACTGATGAAACCATCAGTTTTAATGATATGATACGCGGCCACGTTAGTTTTGAAACTAACCAGGTTGATGATAAGGTTTTGTTAAAAGCCGATGGGATGCCAACTTACCATTTAGCGGTGGTGGTTGATGATTACCTGATGAAAATATCCCATGCTTTCAGGGGTGAGGAATGGTTGCCATCGGCACCCGTTCATTTGCTGCTTTGGGAGTATTTGGGCTGGAAGGCTGATATGCCGCAATGGGCTCATCTACCATTAATATTAAAACCAGATGGACACGGTAAACTAAGCAAGCGCGATGGCGCAAGGTTAGGTTTCCCGGTTTATGCGATGGAGTGGTATGATGCCAAAACGGATGAGTTTACCGCCGGTTTCCGCGAGCTTGGCTTTTTACCGGAAGCATTCCTGAACTTGTTAGCCATGCTTGGCTGGAACGATGGCGGCGACCAGGAAATATTTACACTGGCTGAATTGATTGAGAAATTCTCGATAGACCGTGTAAGCAAGGCCGGCGCTAAATTTGATTACGAAAAAGCCAAATGGTACAATGCGGAGTGGATCAAAAGGGAGCCGGTTGAAAGTTTAAAGGAGAAAGTTAAAAGTGTGCTTACACATAAAGGTGTAACTGTTAATGATGATGCATATCTATTAAAAGTTATTGACGCGGTTAAAGAACGCTGTGTTTTATTGCCTGATTTTTACCAGCAGTCGGCTTACTTTTTTGAAGTACCTAAAGAGTATGATGTAAACTCCGTTAAACCAAAATGGAACGAGGCTAAGACTGATTTTTTTAATGTGTTGATAGGCTTATTGAAGAATGAAGCATCTGTTGATGCGGTTGCATTTGAGGCACAGTTTAAAGCCTTGATGGAAGAGAAAGCCTTAAAAGCAGGCGATGTGATGTTGCCATTCCGGATTATGCTGGTGGGTGGTAAATTTGGTCCGCATGTGTTTGATATTGCTGCTTTGTTAGGTAAGTATGAAACGATTAATAGGATTGAGCAGGCTTTGGTGGTGTTTAATTCATAATAATATATTCCCTTGTCATTCTGAACGGAGTGAAGAATCTGTAAAGTGGTTTACGCCAGTACGGATTCTTCACTCCGTTCAGAATGACAAATCTCAATGCTTCGTTCCTCAGCAGAAGTATTCTCGTATTAGTAAGGTATTCTGTCCGCTCATTGCCGCGGGGGCTAGTTCTTTTGTCTTGACACAAAAGAACCAAAAAGTCAAGACGGAAAAAACCTTTCGCCCGCGAGGCCACACTTCGAGTACCTCAGTATGACATGGCCCGGTTTTCCGTCAGGCGTTTGCGCGCTTTTTGGTTACATTCCAGTCACCGTGTCATTCTGAACGGAGTGAAGAATCTTCTTCGGTATGCAAAGCGAACAATGCAGATTGAGAAGATTCGTTCCTCAGAATGCCAAAAAGTCTAAAATCGTAAATCCGAAATCTAAAATCTAACTATTTCCACTTGAAGCTTTTGATCATCACGTTCATATCCTTCTTCACAAAATCAAGTACGGGCTGGATGGAGTCAAGCTTGGGTTCGGAGTTAAAATATAGCGCGCCGCGGATGTAGTTGCGGGTGCTGTCAGTCAGGAAGAACTGCGCAGATGAGGCGGCATTGCCGTTGATAGTATAATAGATACCGAAGATCTTTTTTTCGGGGTAATAGATCAGCGCCTGGTCGATACCGGTTGATTTTACAGTATGCTTAAAGGCAAAGGAATGGGCGTCCTCAATCAATTCATCAAATACCTTGCGGGAAGTAATGCTCTCGTAGCTTAAATGTAGCGTGCCGTTAAACTGCGGGAATTGCATGTTTAACAAGTATTTCATATTGATCAGCTTTTTATTGCCGTTAGGCGCTGTGTTTGAATCGGGTACGATGGTGGCGTAGGCTGGATACAAAAAGGTGAATGGATACGGCCCATTATATTCAACATATTGTTTCTGGGGGAAAACGATGCGGTAATATCCACGCGGTTTTGGCGAATAATCGTGGTTGTTATTGCTACAGGCACTAAAAAGTAAAGTTGTTATCAGCAATAAGCCTAATATCCTCATAAAGTCATTGTTTGTGAGTTCCATATCTCCCACGATTTTTCAGCTTGCAAGGTAAGCATTTCGTAGCCATTTTTAATTCGGGCGCCGCGTTCTTCGCCTTTCTTTAAAAACAGGGTCTTTTCGGGGTTATAGATCAGGTCGTACAACAAATGGTCTTTGGTAATATATTCGTATGGAATATCCGGACATTCATCAAAATTAGGGGCTGTGCCTAATGGCGTGGTATTGATGATGAGTTTGTTCTTCTCAAAATGATGCGGTTTTAAATCCTTAAATAGGATATTGCCGGGATGTGGTTTACGGGTAACTGTTGTAATGTTGATGCTTAGGTTATCCAGCACGCATTTTACCGCTTTAGCAGCGCCGCCATCGCCTAAAATCATCGCGTCTTCCATGCCTTCTTTTAACAATGGCTTTAACGACATTTCGAAGCCATAAATGTCCGTATTAAAACCCTCCAGCCTGAAATCGTGTCCCTTCACACCAACCTCGCCTAAAAACGAAGTCAGCACCGGGCTTTCAGCAACTACACGAATGCAATTTACGGCACCGGCGTTTTTAGCATCGTGCTCAATCCAGTCGAGGTATTTTATTACGTTTACTTTATGGGGGATGGTTACATTCAGGCCGCAGAGGTCAGGGTGTAGGTCCAGCATATCCTGCAAATCCTTGATATGTTCAATAGGATAAAGATCATATTGAGCATCCTTGATGTGCAGTTTCTCAAACTTCTCGGTAAAATATTTTTTTGAAAACGAATGTGTGAGCGGAAAACCTATTAGCCCGTATTTTTTCATGATGCAATGTTAAAATAACAACTGAATATTTCTTTACGTTGTTTAATAAATAATGAAAATATTACAGATTCAACAAGTCTTCCAGGTTGCCCCTGTCGTTTGCATCAGAAAGTTTTTTGAGATTTTTGTCTTTTTTAACATTACTTGTCGGGTTGTTTACATAAGCGAGCAATGTTTTTACGCCATTAATGGTGATTACTTTAACATCCGTAGACTTGGTCTCCAACGCGTATTTAGCCATCGATGTCATATAAAGCAACATCAGATCAACGTTACCTGAGAGGTATTTTATTGCATTTTGTTCCAACGAAAAAGTATAATCGGGAGTGCCTTCCATCCATCTCATTACAAATTGCCCGGCTTTTATACGTGTGGGGTTGTTTTGGTCGATAGGAGTAGATAGCAGGAAATTCGCGGTTTGCAATACTGCGCTGTCTGCCAATTTATAATCACTGGTTGTATTAAATTTATATTGGTCGAATTTGGGCAGAGTTTGGGCAAAGCCTGTACCCACAGAAATGATGAGCAGAAAAAATATGAATAGCTTTTTCATGCGTAAATCGGTTTAATTCGATGTGAAAAGTGGCTTTTTAAAGTCAACTACGGGGTGAAACTGAGCTTTTTAAGTGTTGAAAGCGTCAATATTCCTCGTTTTCTATCACAAAGATGCCTTAAAAGTATCGTTTTTTCTACAAAAAGTGATCAAAAGTATCACTTCTGATACCCAGGCGTAAAGTCTCTAATGGTATTACATCTGCAGGCGCAATATTGCCTAAACTTACATTGGCGCCAATTAATTTGATAAACCAAACCTGCTGCGCTTTTTGCGGCGCTTCCCATATAATGGTTTCTTCGGGTATTTGGGTTAATATCTCATCAACCAATCCCTGCCTTACTTCTCCCGAATCGCGATAGATACCCACGTTGCCACTTTCGCGGGCCTCGGCGATCACTTTCCACGAGCCTGCCTCAATTTCAGCCTGCATCAGTTTGATCCATTTATAAGGGGCGAATATCTTTTGTACATCCTTTGAACCTACTTCAGATATTACCGTGAAATTTTCACTTAGCTTGCGGATGTATTCGCATTTGATGTCATGCTCAATAGTGATAGAGCCATCAGATACTTCTACATATTGCATTTTGTATTTATCCAGTATTTTGCAATAATCATCAAACTGGTTACGGATAATAAATGCCTCAAACAAAGTACCTCCGAAGTATACCGGCAAGCCAGCTTCGCGGTATAAAGCCAGTTTTTCATCAAGCTTAGGGGTAACGTATGATGTGGCCCAGCCTAATTTAATAATGTCGCTATGTACACCGGCAACCTCTATAAAATCCTCGGCCTGGCGTACGCTAAGGCCTTTATCCATAACCATGGTAATGCCACTGTTTCGGGGTTTAACAGTGCGCTCGGGGATATTATTGATGTGGTAATTCATAAAAACAAAGTAGGTAGCCTGATGCTAATAAATATTCGGCCGCAAAGTTCAAAAAAAAAACCAAAAAGCAAGGTAAGTTTTTGGTTATATTGAGTTGAATAGTTGATTAAGTGAGTAGTTGATTGGGAGAGTAGTTGTAAAACTTATTAACTACTCTCTTAATCAACTACTCAACCACTCACTATCTCGTGTAGCGATTAATGATATCTACAATCACTTTGTTCTTTTGCAATTGTGGTAAGTAATCGTATAAAATGTAATGCTTTTCAGGATCTGATGTCAGGGCCAATTCCAGGTGGTTCAGCGCTTCGTTGTAATCGCCTTTGGCAAATAAATAGGCCACCATACGATAATATAATTCCGCTGCCTCGGGATTGTTTTTTATAGCTTGAGACATCACCTCAATAGCATCAACCAATCTATCCTGTTCGTATAATATGGATGAGTAGTCCAGCCAGGCATCTACATCAAGTGGGTTAAGTTCCACTACTTTTTCGTAGGCTTGCTCAGATTCCGCCAGGTGCTTCAATTTGTATTCAGCATCCGCAATAGCAAACCAGTAATCAGCATTGGCTATATCAAGATCTAATGCTTTTTTGTAGAAATGCAGTGCTTCAAAATAACGCTCTTCAAAATCAAGAGTTACACCTATCCCAAACCAGGCATCAGCCAGTTTTGGGTCCATTTTAACCGATTTTTTGTAGAAAGCCCGTGCGTCGTCCATCTGCTCCAGCTTTTCGTAGCATTCACCAATGGCACAATAAGTATCAGCATTAGGTTGCTCGTACTCAAAGGTCTGGCGATAAACTTCAATCGCTTCAGCATATTTCTCTAAGTTAACCAGGGCATTACCTTTGTTAAAGTAGGCCGATGCAAAGCTGTCCTTAATCAGGATGGCATAATCATAAGCATCTATCGCTTTCTCAAATAAGCTAAGCTTAGTAAAAGCGTTGCCCAGGTTATACCATGCGGCATAGCTATACGGCTCGTTATCAATATATTGCTGGTAGAATTGCACGCTTTCTTCCTGGTTATCCATTACATCGTAACAAAAAGCCAGTTCGTATAAAGCGTCCTGGTTTTCCATATTCTGTTTTAAGCATTCCTTCAGGAAACCAATGGCAGTATTATAATCACCCATATTCTGATGAACGTAGGCGATATGAAGCAATATTTCGTCGGTTTCTTCGGCAAGGCTTAAAGCTTTCTCGTAATTCTCCAGCGCTTCATCAAAGCGCTCCATGCTCTCATATAAATTACCACGGATGAGGTATATATCCGGGTCAGAAGCTTCCAGCATGGCGGCTTTGTCCAAAGCATCAAATGCTTCTACCGAGCGATTGGTTACCACTAAAAGCTGGGCTTGTTTTATTAAAAATACAGCGGCAAACGGATGTTGGTTGCGCGCATACTCGGATACTTGCAGGGCTTTTGCCGGATCATTTTTTTCGATGTAGTAGTCGATAATGTTCTCAAACGCCTGGGCATCAAAAAAGTACTGGTCATGATTCCGAATCATTTCCTCGTACCGTTCTACCGAAAATTTTGGGTCTTCGGTAAAACCAAATTCAAATTCTTCTTCCATTCAATTAGGTTTGCAGAACACGTTCAATCAAGAGTTAACGTTCATTATTAATCCTTAACCGAGATTAAATTACAAATAATAAAGAGCTTAAGATGCATTTAAGTTTTCAACATACACACATTATTTAACAGCGGCTTATACAAGTGCCTGATAATAAATGTAAACCATTTTGCGGCAAGTGGTGAGTTGATATTAAATTGCCTTAAAGATTTTTACCTTTGACAAAACTACCCATTATGAACATCAATATAAAACAAATCCTCCATCATTTACATATAAACGACATAAATGAGGCTTTTAGTACGGGCAGCAATTGGGGAAGCAGCGCCAATTCAGCTATAAAAGATGTATTATCTCCGGTTGATGGCAAGAAGATCGCATCAGTAAAATTCGCTACCGACAGCGACTATAACCACGTTGTTGAAACCGCCGCAAAAGCTTTCAAAAACTGGCGTACTGTACCCGCGCCAAAGCGTGGCGAAATAGTTAGGGAGATTGGCGAATCCCTGCGTGCTAATAAGCATGAATTAGGCGCGTTGGTATCCTACGAGATGGGCAAAAGCTTACAGGAAGGTTACGGCGAAGTACAGGAAATGATTGATATTGCTGATTTCGCGGTAGGGCAAAGTCGCCAGTTATATGGCTTAACCATGCATTCTGAAAGGCCTGAACACCGCATGTATGAGCAATATCATCCATTGGGGATTATAGGGATCATCTCGGCATTTAACTTCCCGGTTGCGGTTTGGAGCTGGAATGCCATGCTGGCCTGGGTTTGTGGCGATGTTTGCATCTGGAAACCATCCGAAAAAACACCTTTAACGGCTATTGCCTGTCAGCATATCGCGCAGGCAGTGTTCAAAAAACATAATATAGAAGAAGGCGTATCATGCCTGGTTATTGGCGACCGTAATATTGGTGAACTGATGGCTAATGATACACGTGTGCCATTAATCTCAGCGACAGGATCAACCCGCATGGGTAAAGCTGTCGGCGCTGCGGTGGGAGCGAGATTGGGCAAAAGCTTGCTGGAATTGGGTGGCAATAATGCCATCATCATCAGTGAAAATGCTGATCTGGATACCTCGTTAGTTGGCGCTGTATTTGGTGCGGTAGGTACGGCCGGTCAACGTTGTACAAGTACCCGCAGGTTGATCATCCACGAAAGTGTTTATGATGCTTTTAAACAAAAGTTGGTGAACGCTTACAAACAGATCCGTATTGGTGATCCGCTGGATGAAAATAGTCATATGGGGCCGCTGATTGATCAGGATGCGGTGGCTTTATATCTGGATTCTATCGAGAAATGTAAAGCTGAAGGCGGCAAGTTTGTGGTAGAAGGCGGTAAACTGGAAGGCGCGCAATATACATCAGGTTGTTATGTAAAGCCTTGCATAGCCGAAGTGGAAAACAATTTTAAAATTGTGCAACATGAAACATTTGCCCCAATACTTTATCTAATCAGGTATACAACATTAGATGAGGCTATAGCGTTACAGAACGGTGTTCCGCAAGGCTTATCTTCATCCATAATGACACTTAATTTGCGCGAGGCAGAACAATTTTTATCGAGCAGAGGTTCTGATTGCGGAATTGCCAACGTGAATATTGGTACATCAGGAGCAGAGATAGGCGGCGCATTCGGTGGTGAAAAGGATACAGGCGGTGGCCGCGAGTCAGGATCAGATGCATGGAAAGTTTATATGAGGCGACAAACCAACACCATAAACTATTCCACCAAAGCGCCATTGGCACAGGGAATTAAATTTGATTTGTAATTAATTGGTTGAATGGTTGATTAAGTTAGATTGGGTTGATTGAGTTAAGAAAATCAACCACTCACTTAATCAACCACTCATCCACTCAACTAAATATAATTTATGCAGAAATTTAGCAAGTATGTTTTTGGCGCTACGCTTTGCGGCGCTTTGTTAATGAGTTTTGGATCGATGGCACAAATGGCGCCGCCGGCACCACCGGCTGATCCGCCAAAAAACTGGCATACTATGGATTTGAGTACCGATGGGTTTTTCGGTATCAGTTTAAACCAGGCTTACATATTTGTTAAAGGCAAAAAAAGTAAAACTGTAGTGGTTGCCACCATTGATAGTGGTATTGATACCGCGCAAAAAGACCTACAGGGTATACTTTGGGTAAATCCAAAGGAAATACCGGGAAATGGTATTGATGATGACGGCGATGGGTATGTAGATGATGTACATGGCTGGAACTTTTTAGGCGGTAAAAATGGCAAATGCGATTATACCGAAACTACCGAAGAGGTGCGCGAGTACGCCAAGCTTCAAGGCAAATACGCCAATTTAACTTCGGCACCTGTCGGGGATGAAAAAGAATATAATTATTGGTTGGTAGTTAAAGCTACACACGATTCAACCGTTAATAAATCATCTACAGAATTAAGCGAACTAAAACCGGAGATGAATGTGCTGATGATTACCAACGGGTATATTAAAAGCGCGCTTAAATTAGGCCCGGATGCTACGTTTGATATTCATGATGTGGATAAAATACAAACTACTAACGATACCGTTAGCCGCAGCAAATATGTGTGGAACATGGTTTTAACGCAGGAGGGCGGTGGCTCTACAAATGCAAAAGTATTGAAGGATCTGAGTGAATACTTACAGAAGTTAAGCAACGATGTTAACCCGGATTTAAACTCCCGCAAGGAAATTGTAGGCGATAATCCGGATGTGATGGATGGCAAACCTTATGGTAACAACATCCTGAAATACCCTGATGCTTCGCACGGTACAGGCGTAGCCGGATTAATTGGCGCTAAACGTAATAACGGCTATGGTATTGATGGTGTGGCCGATAATGTGCGCATCATGTCGATAAAAGCCGTTCCTAATGGCGATGAGTATGATAAGGATATTGCCAATGCTATCCGTTTCGCGGTAGATCATGGCGCTAAGGTGATCAACATGAGCTTCGGCAAAAAAATATCACCACATAAAGACTGGGTTGATGCTGCCATAAAATATGCCGCTGACAAAGATGTGCTGCTGGTACAAGCATCAGGCAATGATAACCAAAACGTTGACGAAAAACCGGAATTCCCTAATAACCATTTCCTGGATGGAACTACCAGCGATAATTTAATCAGTGTTGATGCTTCTGCTTGGAAACAGGACACTACCCTGGCTGCAACCTTTACTAACTACGGAAAAAATACCGACCTGTTTGCTCCCGGTGTTAAAGTAACTTCTATTGATGAAGATGCGGAATTTAACACTGCAGATGGTACCAGCTTTGCATCGCCAATAACAGCAGGTATCGCAGCGCTGATATTGGAATACTATCCAAAACTAACCGCCGCGCAGGTAAAAGAAGCTATTTTAGCATCAGCAACTCCGCTAAAGGGCGTTATGGTTTACAAACCGGGAACACATGATCTGGTTGATTTTACAACCCTGTCAAAAACCGGCGGTGTGGTAAATGCATACAAAGCGTTAGAGATTGCCTCCAAGATGAAAGGCGAGCGCAAGAAAAATGACTAAATAGAGATTTAAACTTACGAGGTTTTTAAAAACTTCGTAAGTTTCTTATTGAATAGAAAAGAAGCCTGCAAAGTGTCACTTTGCAGGCTTCTCTTTTTTGCCATTCTGAGCAGCGCAGAATCAGTAAAGTAGTTTACACCCTACAGATTCTTCGCTATGCTCAGAATGACAGGGAATTATTGATTGTTAAAAAGATAATCCAGTACAGTGCCCGGTTTGTGTGCCGCTTTGTTATTATATTTCCAGGTGAGTTTATAAAGTGGGGCTATTTTGTTATCTATTTCCTGTTTAACCTCAGCACTCATTGGTGCTAATAAGCCAGTCATCTGTATCCGGTGCGGTATATCGGCGCTAATTTTCGGGGTGATGTCCCATAAATCACGAAACTCTTTTATCCGCAGATAAAGGTTGGTGAACATATAATGAAACCAAAAATAAGGGTACACTTTTAATGTATTAGTTACAAAAGCGCTGAACCACACTTGGGTATTTAATTTTTGCAGTCTCTTGTTCAAAAACTTCCAACCAGAATTTTCAATAAATTTAAGATTGGGGTTTTCCTGCCAATATAAATTTACCATGTTTTGGTACGTGCTGGCTATGTAATTATACTTGTTACAGGCAATAAACCAACTCGATAGCATCCGGTCGGGTCCCGGCCTGTCAAAAGCAAAAAAGCCGGATTGCATATTATCATACAACCAATCATCCAAAGGCTTCATACAAAAACAGGTAGCATCAACCCATATGCCACCGTGTTTAGCCAGTAAATTTATTCGCAGAATATCTGACAAGGCTTGTTTGGTTACCCCATCAGCAAATGCAGGAATATATTCGCCGATACTCTGTTCATCTAACAAAATAAGCTCCCAATCGGGGTTGTGTTTAACCCAGGAATCATAACATTTTTTAACTACTAAAGGCGCGTTATCAAGCCCTTGCAGCCATAAAAACCATATTTTTTTAGGTAGATTATTGTCCAATTTGGGTAAAATTTTGTGTGCTAATATATAAAAAATCAAGTCGCTGTGATTGTCAGTAACGAAGTAAGCGCAAGGGAAAATAGCCGTCTTATGTGGTTCGTAATTGCTTTGTTACTTACAACAACATAATGTGTATCAAATAAAAAAATCAATACCCACCACCACTAATTGTTTTTAACACATCATTCCCTATATTTGCGCCGTTAAATTTTTTTTAATAAGATGAGAGAAATACAATTCAGAGAAGCGCTTCGTGAAGCAATGCAAGAAGAGATGCGCAACGATCAAAACATATACCTTATGGGTGAAGAGGTTGCCGAATACAATGGCGCCTATAAAGTGAGCCAGGGTATGCTGGATGAATTTGGCGCGAAACGCGTTATTGATACTCCTATCTCTGAATTGGGTTTCGCGGGTATCGGTATAGGTTCGGCTATGAATGGCCTGCGTCCTATCATCGAGTTCATGACCTTTAACTTTTCATTGGTAGCTATCGATCAGATCATCAACGGTGCGGCTAAAATCATGTCGATGAGTGGTGGCCAGTTCTCAGTGCCTATCGTATTCCGTGGCCCAACAGGTAACGCGGGTATGCTAAGCTCACAGCACAGCCAGTGCTTCGAAAACTGGTATGCTAACTGCCCGGGATTAAAAGTGGTTGTTCCATCAAACCCTTATGATGCGAAAGGCTTATTAAAATCAGCTATTATTGATCCGGATCCTGTAATTTTCATGGAGTCAGAATTAATGTATGGCGATAAAGGTGAAGTGCCTGAAGAAACTTACTATGTTGAAATAGGTAAAGCTAAAGTTGTTACTGAAGGCACTGATGTAACTTTGGTAGGCTTTGGTAAAATAATGAAAGTAGTTATCGCTGCTGCTGCCGAACTTGCAAAAGAAGGTATCCATGCAGAAGTAATTGACTTACGTACTGTTCGCCCTATCGATTATGAAACTGTGATCAATTCAGTTAAAAAAACTAACCGTTTGGTAATAGTTGAAGAAAGCTGGCCTTTAGGTTCAATTGCTACCGAGGTTGCGTTCAAAGTACAAAAAGACGCGTTTGATTATCTTGATGCCCCGGTATTGCGCATCATGGGTGGCGACGTACCATTGCCTTATGCTCCTACTTTAATCCAGGAATACCTGCCAAACCCTGAAAGGGTGATTAAAGCGGTAAAAGAAGTTATGTACGTAACTAAATAATTTGCCCTAATACTTTCCCGAAAGGGAGAAAATATATACAAAACGAAGCCTGCTATATGCAGGCTTTATTGTTTATATAAAATATTCTTCGTGGACTTTGTTATTCTGAGCGGAGCGAAGAACCTTCTTCGATTGGCAAAGTACGCTATGCATGATTTCGAAGATTCTTCGCTCCGCTCAGAATGACAAGGGGGTATTGGCAACATGAACTATCCTAATATCTCCAGCAACTCATTCAACTCAGCAACCTTTTCCGGCGAGCCGAGATGCTCATAAGCACTAATTAAATTGCGCAATACCCTTTTAATGATCTCAGTATTAGAGCAGGGTTCATAAAATTGCTTGTCGTACTTCACATTCAGCTGTTTCAAAAACATATCCACATCTCTACGGCCAAAAATAAGACCCTTATTAAAGGCATTAATATAAAACAGCACGCCGCCTTCAAATTCGCTTTGTCGGCTTTCGTCCATATAGGCCAAAATAAAATGCTGTGGCAGGTTTACACCATAAACAGGTATATCCAGTTTTTGGGCGATAATGGAATAGATAATAGCCAGTAAGGAATGGTTGCCTTTCTTAGTTTCCAAAACCTGGCTCAAATAACTGTTTTGCGGGTCGAGGTGATTGGCGGTATTGCCACTGAACCCATAAATACTATAAAATACGTGGTTGATCAATTTGATCTGTTCAGGCGGGCTCGACTCGTTCATCATCTGAATCCAAATATCCCGTTTAATAGCTTCTATCTGGTTAATTACCTTCTGCTCGTCCAGATCAGGGTATTGATAGCGGTTGATGACCAGTGTACCCTGCAACAGGTCAAAAGCACCGCTATGCTGCCACAGGCGCAAGTCATTCTTTAAAATATCAAATTGAATTTCGTGTACCAGATTAGCTATGCGTTCCTGTTGGATAGGGTCAAATGCTTCGCCAAAGGCGTTTTCCAGGTAATTGATCACTTCACTACCATACGACAACAATTTTTCGTGCACATGGTTATATATTTCCTGGTCGGGATCGTCCAGCAAGCGTATCAGTGAATTTACCTCTGTTTCATTTATCATGCTTAATGCTAAAATACTAAAGTTTATATATTTTTACAACCATGTTCAATATAAGGTTTGCTAAAGATTATCTTTCGCATCGTTTCCACGCTAAAAGCCGTCACGGCACTCATTCCCCCTTTGTATATCGACTGGTTGATGCTATTATTTACGATAAATCACCCAAAAAAGTATATACCGAAGTTGAAAGCATCCGCCAAGAATTACTTACTGATGACAACACCATCACCATTCTGGATTTAGGCGCGGGTTCGCATGTAAATAACAATCGCCAGAAGAAAATAAGCGATATAGCCGCCCATGCACTTAAACCACCTAAGATGGCGCAACTGCTATATCGTCTGGTAGCTGACCTGCAACCGAAAAATATTATAGAACTGGGTACCTGCCTTGGTGTAACCAGCATCTACCTGCAAAAAGCCGTACCGAAAGCCACGGTATATACGCTTGAAGGCTCACCGGAAACTGCCGCGGTTGCGCAAGCGACATTTGATAAAGCCTGTTTAAATAAGATTGAACTGGTTATAGGTAATTTTGATGACACGCTGCCCGGTATCATCAATAGCTTAGATAAACTGGATTTTATGTTTGTAGATGGTAACCATCAAAAAGATGCTACCCTGAAATACTTCAACTGGTGCCTGCCGAAAGTACATGAAGATACGATGCTGATCTTCGACGATATTTATTGGAGCGAAGGCATGAAAGAAGCCTGGGCTGAGATAAAAGCGCATCCGCAGGTAAAAGTAACTGTTGATCTGTTTTGGATAGGATTAGTATTCTTTAAATCAGGGCAGGCGAAGGAAGATTTTTTGATAAAGATATAACCGTTGATTAAGATGATTTTTAGATTTCGTTGATGTCTTATTGAATTCATCAGCGAAATCACTTAATCAATAAAATCAGCGGTCTAAAATGCTTCCCCTAACGCTATATAAAATCCTTGCTCCCTTGGCTCACCCGCAGGTTTTTCGCCAAAGCCGTAATCAGCACGGATGCTTAGACCTTTTTCTATGTCGAAAAAGTAACGTAGTCCGCCACCATAGTTAGGCTTCAGCTGACTTGCGCTGAATGCGCTATTCGCCACTTCACCTGTTCCTAAAAATCCAACAGCACCAAAGCGTTCGGTAAAACGATAGCGCAATTCGGCTTGTCCGGCTATTAGATTACGGTCGCGGTAGCGGCCGGTGTAGTAACCACGCATCAGGGCGTCGTTACCAAGTTGTGGTAATAAATAAAAAGGAGATGCGCCGCCAATCAAGCTTTGCTCTTTAACATCCAACCCTAAAACCAGTTTCTTTTGCAGCAGAAAGAATTGCGAATAATCAAAGTTGAAAAATCCACCGGTATAACCACTGTTACTATAAACTCCTTGTATTAAATTTAAATAAGTGTTTACAATAATTCCTTTAGTAGTATAGGTGTTGTTATTACGGCTATCAAAAGTTAAAACCGGGCCGCCGGTAAGGTTTGAGCCACCGCTTGGATCTTGAATTGCAGGATCGTTTTTTAATATTGTGTTTTCGTTCTGTGGGTCAGCATGGTAATAATATTTAAAGCCACCGGCATTAAAACCCGCGTAAAAATATTTTGCAATTAATGCTTGTGCAGTAATAATAACTCGTGTGCGTTTCTCATCAACCAGTTCCTCATCTGCTTTTTTGGTGTTGTTACCTATTCCGTAAAAATCAAAAGGAAAATTGTAAAAACTCATATTGGCAGTGTAATGCCAGGTGTTTTGCGGCTCCCAATAACTGGCATTAAGGCTTACCTTTTCCTGCGCTTTAGTAGTCAGGCTGGCATAACCATATATACTGGATACGCGCGTAACACTATGCTTTACCGTATCGGTATAAAAAGAAAATAAGGAGGCTCCGCCAAATTCAAACCCCGTTTCGGGCGATGACGCAATCGCGGGTACCACAACAAAATTGCTTTTCTTAGTACTATCCTTATCCAAATACATCTTCCGGAAGAATTTCTTAGCAAAGCTTTCCTGGGCAAATAATGGCTGACAAGCGCTTAAAGTGAGTATAAGTAATAGTGTAAGATATTTCTTCATAGAGGGTTTTCAAAGATAGAATTTTTTTCACGCCGACACTTTTTCAACGTATTAGAAAATTATTAGAAGTATTAACCGTTGCACGATTTACCTGCAATTAATTAAAATCAATACCTTCATCACCATAAACCGGTATAAGCCAATACACTTTAATAACGATGGGTAATAAACAATCAGCACAGAAAGCTGCGCCTGGAAATAATCAGCCTGATGGTAAAAAGCTGCTTCTTTTTAAGTGGTTATCAATTCTAACACCCTTCCTTTTTTTGATTTTATTGGAGATCATACTACGGATATTCAGCTATGGTCATAACACTGATCTGTTTGTTAAATATCCGCCAAACGAGAATTACCTGGTGATGAATTACTATGCGTCCGACAAGTTTTTCCCGGATACACTGGATGCTACCAAAGGCAATCAGGAAATCTTCGCTATTAATAAAGCACCTAACACTTTCCGGATATTTGTACTGGGTGAGTCGACTACACTAGGGTTTCCTTTCCGCCCAAATGGCTCATTCCATCGCTGGTTACAATACAGGTTAATGCATATGTACCCGGATAAAAATTTCGAGGTCATCAACCTATCATTAACTGCGGTCAACTCCTATACAGTACTCGATTTTGGTAAGCAACTGGCGCAATATCAACCCGATGCGGTACTAATTTATACAGGGCATAATGAATATTATGGGGCATTGGGTGTAGGTTCAACAACTTACGTAGGCAGTAACCGTTTTTTGCTGCAAACACTTGTTAAATTGCGGGAGCTTAAAGTGGTGCAGCTATTTAATAACTTCATTAAAAAGGCAGTTGCGGTATTTGCCAAAAAGCCAAGCGGCGATCGCCAATCCCTAATGCAAGATATGGCCGCGCGCCAGCATATTATATATGGCTCGGCAGATTACCAGGCAGGTATCAACCAGTTTACAGAAAACATGACTGAGCTATGCCGCACACTGAATGATGAAAAGATCCCCGTTTTTTTGAGTAATGTTGTGAGCAATGAAAAGGATCTGCCGCCTTTTATTTCCGAAGGTGATGGTCCCGGATCAGCAAACTGGAATTATGCGCAAGGTCAGCTCGCTTATAAAGACTCAAGCTTTAATAAGGCCAAACAATATTTTGATAAAGCGCGAGAACTGGACGAACTACGTTTCCGTGCGCCAGAAGCGATCAATACTTCCATAAATAAAATAACATCCCAGTTTCCTTATGTTCATTTGGTTGACTCTAAAAGCATATTTGAAAAGTATTCGCCGCATGGCATAATCGGTTCTGAAACTATTGAGGAGCATGTTCATCCTGATCTATTAGGCTACGCCATTATGTCTGAGGCATTTTATCAAGCCATACAAAAACAACAGCTTATCAAATTTAAGCCTGAACGCGAAATTACCTTTGAACAGTTACAGCAGGAAATGCCGATCACCAAACTGGATACCTTAAACGGCAAGTATCAAATGATCATGCTGAAAACCGAGTGGCCATTTAACCAGCCAATATCAAAACAATTTAAGGTTGAAAACAGCATTGAAGGTACACTAGCTACCAAAGTAGCGCTAGGCCATACCGGGTGGACAAACGCCATGGGCGAACTATTCCGATATGATCAAAAAAATAATAACAATGCAGGCGCTTTAAAGGTTGCTGAAGCCATGGTACTGCAATACCCGGTTGATGAAGATTTTTACAATTATGCCGGTAATTTAAATATGGTACTGAAAAATTACGGGCAAGCGGCATTTTACTATCGTAAATTATTTATGCTTAATAATAATCCGCAGGTTGCACAAACGGTATATCAGCTATATCTGAAAGCGGGCGATTCCGTTAATGCATTAAAGTTTAAGCAATATGCTACAACCGCCAACCCTTAATTTTTTCTTTTCAAACACTTAATTCCCTTATTTCCCTACTTTTGCAGCTCGACAACAAAAAATAACTATGAGTACTACAAGAGGACCTATATCTCAGTTTATTGAAAGAAACTACCTGCATTTTAACGCGGCAGCGTTGATGGATGCAGCCAAAGGATACGAAACGCATCTGCTTGAAGGTGGCAAAATGATGGTAACCTTAGCCGGAGCCATGAGTACTGCCGAATTGGGTATTTCGCTTGCAGAGATGATCCGTGAAGGTAAGATCGACATTATTTCCTGTACCGGCGCCAACCTGGAAGAGGATATCATGAACCTGGTAGCGCATTCGCACTACAAACGTGTGCCGCATTACCGTGATTTGAGCCCACAGGATGAATGGGATTTGTTAGAGAATCACTACAACCGTGTAACCGATACCTGTATCCCTGAGGAAGAAGCGTTCCGTCGTTTGCAAAAACATATCCATAAATTATGGAAAGATGCTGATACAGCAGGTGAGCGTTATTTCCCGCATGAGTATATGTACAAAATGTTGTTAAGCGGTGATTTGGAGCAATACTATGAGATCGATCCAAAAAACTCATGGATGCTGGCTGCTGCCGAAAAGAATTTGCCAATTGTGGTACCGGGATGGGAAGACTCAACCATGGGTAACATCTTCGCATCATACCTTATAAAAGGTGAGCTTAAAGCTACTACCATGAAGAGTGGTATTGAGTATATGGCTTGGTTGGCTGATTGGTATGTGAAAAACTCATCAGGCAAAGGAATTGGTTTCTTTCAGATAGGTGGTGGTATTGCCGGTGACTTCCCGATTTGTGTTGTGCCGATGCTTTACCAGGATATGGAAATGCCTGAAATCCCATTCTGGAGTTATTTCTGCCAAATATCCGACTCAACTACCTCTTACGGTTCATACTCAGGAGCGGTACCAAACGAGAAAATTACATGGGGTAAATTAGATATCCATACACCAAAATTTATTGTGGAATCTGACGCAACTATTGTTGCGCCTCTGATTTTTGCCTGGTTATTAAAACAATAATCTTT
>JABDDX010000022.1 GCA_013287375.1 Bacteroidota bacterium
ACGGCTTACCTGAAAAAGCCCGCGAGATAATGGATAGCCTTAAGACAGATTTCAACCTGCAATATGAGGAGAAAGATGCTATCGGCAAACGTTACCGCCGTCAGGATGCTATCGGTACACCTTTCTGTATCACGGTAGATCATCAAACTTTAGAAGATAATACAGTTACTATCCGCTACCGCGATAAAATGGACCAGGAACGCGTTGCTGCTGATGACTTGAGAAAAATCATCGGCGATATGGTGAGCTGGAGAAACCTTTTGGGATAAAACCTAAGATATTAAACAGAAAAGGAGGCTAATTAGCCTCCTTTTCTGTTTATGGCTATTAAGCTTTTTAATTATTCACCGGGTTATCGCCAGTATGCAGTGTTCCGTTTTTATATAATGTCGGATCAACTTTTTTGGTATCGCCCTGATAAACCCAAATTATATTGCCAATGTATTTTACAAAAGCATTATTGATGTCAGCGAGGGTAACTTTTTTAACATTATCAATTAACGTTAATGATTTTCTCCAATCGTTATGCAATACCTCGTTGGATACAATTGATGATGCCTGCGCGGAGTTGGTTTCGTTTTTATAGTAGAAACCGGTAAGGTAGGTTACCTTCATATCAGCCAGTTCGGCTGGTGTAAAGCCATTGTGTTTGGTGCTGTCAACAAGTTTATCAAATACAGCTATGTATTTATTAGGCTGTGTGGTTGATACCGAGAACTTAGCTACAGATATGGAACCTGAGCTAAACCATGCCTGTGGTGCGTATGATAATCCGTTATTGGTACGAACATCAAGGAAATGCCTGTCGGCAAAAATGCGCATCGCTATTTGGAAAGCGTAATAATCAGGCGCGCTTACCTGCGGGCCGCTGGTTACTCCCTCAACATAATTCGTTGCCAATTCTTTCGATTCCTCATTAAATGAGTTATTGTAAGCCCTGAAGAAAGATTCCTTCATCGCGTAAGGCGCACCTTTTTTAATGGTAGACAATAAACCTTTAACCTTACTTTCAATATCAGCCTGACTTATATCGCCCACAATAACAATAAACATGCGCGACTTGGTTAAAACAGAATTGTAATAGGTTTTAGTTTCAGCGGCAGTTAAGCTATTAATGATTTCGGGAGTTCCTTGTGGTTCTTTGGCGTAATCTCTACCTGCAAAAGCTATCTGATTGGCCATTTTATCAATAGATGCATCCGGTTGCGATTCATTTGCACGCAGGGCGTTTATCGCATCCTGTTTAATACGTGTGAATTCCGTTGTATCAAACTTTGGTTCAGTTATAGCCTCAGTATAAAGTGGCCAAACGGTATCAAAGTCAGGTTTTACACAGCTCATCGCAATAACTGCGTAATCTTTACCTGCATAACCATTTACAGATGCGCTAACTTTATCTAATGCATCTTTAAAACTGTTTTTATCATGTTTGGCGGTACCGCATTCTGTTAAAGCACGCATTGCCATGGCCTCAATACCCATTTTACTAGCCGGGTAAGTATCAACGCCGCCCTTTATTACAGTTTGTATCTCAATAATATCGTTACCGCTTGGCTGCACAATAACCTTTACGCCATCAACTATGGTTTCATAGGCTTTAGTTTGGGCCATTGCCGGTTTTATGCTTCCTATTGCTGATGCGATCAGCAGGGTGTATATGTATTTCTTCATGTGTGATAAAGTTTAAATTATTGTGCCGCAAAAAATGAAGCAGCGTTAACTGTTTTATTTAATTCGGGATTTATAATGATACCGCCAATAAATGGTTTAGCTACAACATAGGTATCCAAATATCTTTTGATGTCTTCGCGCGTTACTTTCTGGTAATCGTCGGTATTATCAGTATAATAATTTAACGATGTACTTGCCCATGAATAGCTTAACTGACTTGGTAATGAGGATGGTTTTTCCTTAGCGTACTCATCATTACGCAGTAATATCGCCTTGGCATCTTTTAACTGTTCATCAGTATAATAATCTGCCTGGCTCCACATGTTTATTTGCTTGTTTAGCTCGTAATAGCATTCCTTAACCTTGTTTGGATTTGGTACAACGCTTACTGTAATAGGGCCAACGTATCTACTGGTTGAATAATCAAGGCTTACGCTGCTTGCCAAACCTTTATCAACTAAAGCTTGCTGTAATTTTGATGAATTTAAACCTACAATAGTTGAGAATACATCTGCAGCAATAGTTGATGCTGAATCAGTTTCGTAAGACGGGCCTTGCCATACGTACATAACAAATGGCACTTGGGCTAAGCTTGATTCTTTTACAAACAAGTCTGTTTTTACGATTGGTTTAAATTTCGGTATCGGGAATTTTGTTATTGGGTCGAAGCCACTGCTTTCCCAATCGCCAAATATTTTATCTGCCATTGCAAAAGCTTGTTCGTGCTTAACATCGCCACAAATAGTAAGTAAGCTATTGTTAGGGAAATAGTATTTATTTTTTATCACCATCATCTTTTCTGGTGTAGCAGTATTGATAATCTCGTGGATACCAATTGGGTTTTTACGGGTATATAAATCGCCCCAAACCTTTTTATTAACCGCTATATATAACTGTGCAAACGGATTGCTTTCCATACGCTGAAACTCGCCATCAACCACTACTCTTTCTTTCTTCATGTCCTCAACACGATATATTGGAAAACGGATGGCAGCATTCAGGAATTTTAAGCCTTGATAAAGGCTGTCGGTATCAAACGTGAAAAAATAATTAACACGTTCATTTCCGGTAGTACCGTTCCATATAGCGCCTAACTCCTGCGTACGTTTTAAAAACTGCGCCTGGGTAGGGTAATCCTTATTCGCTTTAAAAAACATATGCTCAAATAGGTGCGAAAGTCCGTTATATACCGAATCTTCGGTAAACGATCCGTTCTTCACCGCTATTTCTACAGTTGCCAGGGGCACTTTGCTGTTTTCTATTACAACTACCTGTAAGCCGTTTGGCAGCTTCTTGTAGTAATAACCGGCAGGCAGCCGCAACTGGGCAAATGAACCGGCCGCAATAAACAGCAAAGCCATACTTAAAGTAATGCTTTTAATAAGTTTTGAGGTCATAAAAATTAAGATTTAGTTTAGTTTGATAAATATATCAGTAATTATTAAAATGAAGATGGAATTAACATTTTTTAAGACTCCAGATAAGCCAATTTGTTACAATTACTGTAAAATAAAAAGGGCAACCGTAATTAAACGATCGCCCTTTCTGTAAAATTTGATATTGTTATTTATATTGAATATCCAAAGTAATTGGCACATTTAGAGCTTTTGATATAATGCAATTAGCTTTAGCACCTTCGGCAATTTCTTTAAACTTATCTTCAGATACACCGTCGATAGCAGAACCTACTAATGACAAATGGATACCGGTGATACTTAATGCCTGCATATCCAAATCTAAAACTGCTTCGGTATTTAAATCGCCTGGAGTAAAACCAGCCTGGGTTAAAGCCGCACCAACTGCCATGGTAAAGCAACCTGCATGCGCTGCAGCAATCAGTTCTTCAGGATTGGTACCTATACCATCTGCGAAACGGGTTTTAAATGAATACTGGGTATTATTAAGAATGGTGCTTTGGGTAGTTATTTCGCCTTTACCATCCATTAAATTTCCATTCCAATGTGCTTTTGCTGTGCGTTTCATAGTAGTGTTTTTTTAGTTTTTGTTGATGTAAAATTACGGTTTTGTTTGATAGTTGTATATCGATAATATCTATGTGATATAGCCTATTTATGCCATTTGGCACGCTCATATTGTACCGGCCATTTAACCTCGTGGTTAAGCTCATGTGCCGCACGTAACGGAAAATATGGATCTCGCAGGAACTCTCTGGCAATAATTATCATATCGGCGTGACCATTCCGGATGATGCTATCGGCCTGTAGTGGTTCGGTTATCATACCTACCGCACCCGTTAATATATCGGCTTCTTTGCGCACCTGTTCTGAAAACGGTACCTGATAACCCGGCCCAACTGGGATTTTAGCGGTTGCTACGTTTCCACCTGTTGAACAATCAATCAAATCAACGCCTTTAGTTTTTAAAACTTTGGCCAATGCAGCAGAATCATCACCGGTCCAACCGCCTTCTGTCCAGTCGGTTGCGGAGATTCTTACAAACAATGGCAGATCTTCGGGCCAAACCTCCTGAACTGACGCGATAACCTCCAACAAAAGCCTGATACGGTTTTCAAATGAGCCACCATACTCATCCGTACGTTGGTTGCTTAACGGCGAAAGAAATTCATGTAATAAATAGCCATGCGCGCCATGCAATTCTATCACTTTAAAACCCGCTTTAATTGCCCTTGCAGCTGCGGCTTTAAAATCGGCTTTCACTTTTTTAATGCCTGCTTTATCCAGTTCTAACGGGGCGTCTTCGCTATCTGTAAATGCAATAGCACTTGGGCCTACTGATTCCCATCCGCCGGGCTGGTCGGTTTTTATTTGCTTGCCACCAATCCAAGGGGCCTGGTGACTGGCTTTACGGCCAGCGTGCGCTAATTGCGTCCCGGCTATAGCACCATGGGCATGTATAAAATCCGTAATCTGCTTTAGCTTTTCAATATGCTCGTCTTTGTAAATTCCTAAATCCGAAGCTGTAATACGACCCTCCGGGGATACAGCGGTAGCTTCGGTAATGATTAATCCGGCACCACCAACCGCCCTACTGCCCAGGTGAACCAAGTGCCAATCGTTAGCAAAACCATCTTCGCTGGAGTATTCACACATCGGCGATACGACAATACGATTTTTAAATTCGATGCTTTTTATTTTTAAAGGGGAAAACAAATGTGCCATATATTCTTTTTGTACAAATATGAAGAGTAACATCTACTGCAATCTCATCGCTTTGTAAATTGTATTTTACAAAACCCCGCCCGATGATAAATGCATAAACCCATATATTTGTTTCATACAGACACTACAATATGACAAACGAAAAGAACTATGTTGACCTGGCTATAAGTGATGGCTCGGAAATGGCAGCCTACATTGCACTACCCGAGAACTTGCAAGCCGGTACACCAGCTATTATTTTAATACAGGAAGCTTTTGGTGTAAACCATCATATACGTAACGTGGCCAATCATTTTGCTAAAGATGGTTACGTGGTGATAGCCCCGGAGATATTCCATCGCAGCGCCCCAAAATATTTTGAAGGCCCATATGATAACTTTCAGGCGGTTATGCCCCACTACGCTGCAATAACTAACGAAGGCCTGGAGGCTGATCTTAAAGCCTGCTACGAATGGCTAACTAAACAAGGTAATGTTGATACTGACAGGGTATTTAGCATTGGTTATTGTTTAGGTGGCAGGGTATCATTTTTAGCTAATGCAGTATTGCCATTAAAAGCAGCTGTATCTTATTACGGCGGCGGTATTGAGCAGATTGCCGACAAAGCAAAAGATTTGCACGGCAGGCATTTATTCTTCTGGGGTGGAAAGGATACCCACATTCCGGATGAAACCGTAAACAAAACTTTAAAAGCTTTGGATGAAGCCGGTAAGGATTACATCAACGTAAAAATATCATTTGTAGGCCATGCATTCAGTTGCGACGAAAGGCCTTCATACAATGAAATGGCATCTAAAGATGCCTTGGCACTTACTTTAGCTTTTATGAAAAACAGCTAAGGGATGGAATCAAGATGTAAGAGTCATGGATCAAGATAGGTGTATTAATCCTCATATCTTGGTTCTTGATTCTAAACTTCTATATTTACTAATAACAATAAGCTGAATATGACATCGTACACCACCTTAATCATATTAAGCGGACTGGTAATATTTTCTTATCTGTTTGATCTGATTAGCGGGAAAACAAAAATCCCCTCAGTTATTTTATTAATGTGCCTGGGCATTGGCATTAAACAGATACTGGATTATTTCAGCTTTACTGCACTAAATTTCACCAATATTTTACCCACACTGGGTACGCTCGGGCTTGTGCTTATCGTTTTTGAAGGGGCGCTTGAGTTGAGGTATAGTAAGGATAAAAATAGCATTATTAAGAAGTCGTTTTTTTCGGCATTAATTATTTTACTGGTTACCTCGCTGGTTGTCACCTTAATTATTCAATATATCAGCGGCCAGGATTTTTATCGTTGCTTTATAAACTCAATCCCATTTTGTGTAATCAGCTCGGCGGTAGCCATACCGGCGGCGGCCAACATGAGTAAGGAGAAAAAAGAGTTTATTGTTTATGAATCGTCTTTTTCCGACATCCTCACCGTTGTGTTATTCAACTTTATGGTGAATAACCGGCAAATTAGCTTTTCATCATTCACTAAACTGGGCGCTGAATTAGGTGTAATTTCCGTGGTAGTGATTTGCTCTTGTTTGCTACTGCTTTACCTCATCGGCAGGTTAACACACCATGTAAAATCGTTTCTTGTAATATCCATATTGATATTGGTTTATTCAATCGGGCAGATGTTCCACTTGTCATCACTTATCATAGTTTTGGCGTTGGGCTTATTCCTGAATAACGCCAGCCAAATCAAACTTCCAATCTTCAGAAAATACTTTATCTACCCCAAATTAAGATATGATATTAAGCAGCTATTTCAATTATCAGCAGAAAGCGCGTTTTTAATGCGGACGTTCTTCTTCATCATGTTTGGCTATACGATGGATATTTATCAGCTGCAAAACTGGTCGGTTTTACTTTCCGGCACAGCGATGTTAGTTGGGATATATTTGGTGAGGTTTCTTTACATCAAACTGGTATCAAAAACCGACTTGATGCCCGAGCTGGTATTGATACCACGTGGGTTAATAAGTGTGTTGTTGTTTTATAGCCTCCCGGCTGAACTGAAAATTAAAGGAATTGAAACAGGTTTGCTTTTTGTGGTGATATTAGGCACCAGCTTAATACTGAGTCTAGGTTTACTGATTACCAAACGACAAGGGTTAAGCACCCAGCAGGGTGACACTGATTTTGAAAGCTAGTTTGACTTTCAAAATCAAGTTAAGATAATGTTATTCACTCTTATCTTCCCGCTTAACCAATAGCAGATCATCGCCGTCCAACGGTAAGTAAGCATATTCATAGCAAAAATGGTATCGTTTATCATTTTTAGTTTGGTAGATGCTGGTGAAATAATCAAAATCGAATCCTTTAACCAGCATTTTCTCGCGCGTAGTTCTTGTTTTGCCGGATGGATTAAGCTCTTCCATAATCCGGCGGTTACGGCGTAATATGTTGTTAATATTGCGGATTAAATTATAACTGCTGCTATTGAGCTGGTTATTATAATTATTGCGGCACATATCGTTACAAAACTTCTTATCTGCCCGGCCGTGTATTACTTCGCCGCAATCCAAACAGTGTTTTTCGGTATTCATAATGCTAATATAGGCAAATCATTATCCGTTTGCAAACGCTTGCAAATGGGAATTGTCGACTATAAGCATTTAGTAACCGATTAATTTTCATCGCCACCCTCACCTTTGTATCAAGCAATAACAAACGATAAAATAAAAATTAGCAATATGAATACATTAAGAAACAGTGTGCGCCTTGTAGGTAACCTGGGTATGGACCCAGATGTGAAAAACCTTGAAAACAACAAAAAACTAACCCGCCTATCAATTGCTACAAATGAAAGCTACAAAAATGACAAAGGCGAAAAGATTGTTGATACACAATGGCACTCGCTGATATTTTGGGGTGCACAGGCCAAACTTGCTGAAGACTACTTAAAGAAAGGTGATGAAGTAGCTATTGAAGGTAAATTAGCTACCCGCTGTTATACCGATAAACACGGCAACAAACGCTATGTAACAGAAGTTGTGGTGAACGAGTTTTTAAAGATGAATAAGCAAGCCTAAATACTTATACCTATCCTTATCACAAACAGGGGAGCGCGTAAGCGTTCTTCTGTTTTTTTGCGTTGGGTGCACAAAAAACTTAACCGCTCTTTTTGAAGAGCTACAAAAACATTATTCCTCTGAGTTTTAGTCAAGTAACTTCTTACCGCGTAAAACTAATGTTCTGATGATCATAAACACCGGAGCCGCTACCAGTAGCGCTTCGATAATAAATGTGCTGTTCATTGCTTAAAAATTAATATAAGTTGAAATTGTGATGTATTATGTATACCAAATATTATTCCTATTTTATAATATACGATAACGCAATAGCTTATAGACTTATTTACTTTGGCAATGAATATAATGAACGAAATATGTATATATTATTCCCCAAAAAGAGAATTACTATACACGTTATGAGAAATAAATTCTACATAAATAATGGACTTTATGAGTTATTAGCTCTAAAAAGCTAAAAGTTTAGCAACTTAAGGTGTAGATAATGCTACCGGCAATACTTTGCCATTAAAAAACTGATGCCCGGTTAATGCAAAATCAGCAATATATTTACCCATCTCAAAGGCCATAACCGGCGATTGGTAACCGGGGAAAGCTTTCTCAAGCATTTCCGTTTGCGCCGAACCGAGCGCAAGACAATTCACTTTAACACCTTGCTCTATAAACTCTTGCGCCAAACACTCTGTAAGCGTATGTAACGCAGCTTTACTTGCCGAGTAGGCAGACAGGCCCGGAAACTTAGCACTCCCCTGATAGCCGCCCATACTGCCAATATTTACAATATGAGACCCGGAAGGCATTAATGGCAAAACGCCCTGTATCATGCGCACGTGACCTATAAAATTACCTTGCAGCATTTCCACAAAATCCGTTTCTAGCATTTGCGCGAATGGTTTATTGATTAGCACGCCTGCATTATTAATTAGGGCATCTATCCGATTATCAAAATTAGTGGCAATAAACTGCTGCAGGCTATCGTAATCGTCATGCACAATATCAAAAGCGATGGCATACAGGTTACATTCCGGATTTAGATTATTGGCAATTTCCAATAATCGCTCTAATTTGTCCTGCGAACGTGCAAGGGCAATCACCTTATGCTTGCCTGATAATATTAGCTCGATAACCGCTTCAAAACCAACACCACTGCTGGCACCTGTTATTATAATATTCATAAGTCCGCTCCCAGCTAAAGGAAGAATAATTTTTAATAATGCTAAAATATCAAATTTTGCTCAACCGGATGCTTTATTAAATATAATCCATCATTAATAAGTTTAGTAAATTCAGGTTCATGGGCAGCTTTTTGTTCAAGAAAGCTCCTGATCTCAATAGCTAACTGAGGTTCAGCATTTTCATGATCTAATAGCTCCAATATTTCAAGCGCGCAAAGCCAGTCGTCGTGGTGATCGACTTGCAGCTTGCGCCAAACATTACCTAAGAAACCATAATCACCACCGGTATACCTGCGATTGCGCACCTGTTGATACAATTGATGCAACTCGAGTGTACGATTATCATACTGAACATGGTGTGTACCCGTTGTGGATTTATGCGGAACCTCAATAAATTCTTCCTTATCGGCAGCGCCACAAAAAACAGAAACTATTTTCTCCCCTACAGCCATATCATAAACACCCCAGGTTGGATCGAATAATATGTCACATTCCTGGTCTTTAACAGTACAATCAGTAAAGGTGATCAACTGTACCTTTTCGTTGTTTATTAAAATTAATTTTACAAGCCCACTTACTGTTATACCACTCTCAAAATTGAGTACCGCTGTTTCATTTTCTTTTATGCCGATAGCGGATAGCTCCTCTTCCGAAAAATCCTCCAAGGGCTTATCATTTCCTTTCAACTTTCCAACCGGCGAACTGAAACCATCTTTATGATAATCTTTACCATGACCATGCAGTTGCTTGTTGTTTACTGATAAAGCGCTTGGGCCACTTGTTTTTATAAAATAGGGCTCGTTGCTTTTATCTGTTTTAAACTCGGCAATCGTACCTGTAACCTGTAAGCCGGAGCTATAAACCGCTGTACAGGTATTTTTACTATCGAGTGCTTTTTTCAGCCCACTTGCACCACCTGCCCTAAATGCCATAGTATCGGCATATTGTTCCAATACATCTATCAAGTTTTGAAACGTTGGGGTTACAAATAGATGCGGTTGGGGCTTGGTGATGTCATAAGAGTATTTTATAGCATCAATTGTATACCAAAGCTTTTCAACATTCGGATTCATGCAGCTTGCGCTTTCGCCAATAGATGAAAGTAAGCCCGCTCCATATATTTTTGGATTTTCTAAAGTTCCTATCAGGCCATATTCAACCGTCCACCAATGCAGGCGACTTAATAATGCCATTTCGGATGGCTCACCCATATTTTCCTGTTGCCAGGCAACTAAATCTTCTGCCTTTTTAAGCTCAGCCTCATTGGCATTTGGCATTTCTTTTAATATCGATAACGCGCGAATAGCTTCGTACAGATCAAAATCCTGCGCCGAGAACATAGCCTTAGCCCCTATTGACCCAAAATAACTGAGGTATTGATGATAATCATGATCTGCAATTATGGGCGCATGGCCTGCAGACTCATGGATAATATCAGGCGCAGGTGTGTATTCAATATGGTTTAACTGGCGAATATCCGCCGCAATAACCAAAACCCGGTAAGCTTGATACTCCATAAAGGCAGCAGGAGGAATAAACCCATCAACCGTAACAGCCCCCCAGCCTATTTTGGCAAGAGCATCATTCATTTCCTGTAAGTTAGGTATTTTTTCTATGGATAACCCGGCTTTGGTTAGCCCGGGAATGTATGGGTAGTAAGCTATATCTTTTAAATAGCTATAATTTTGGCGCATTACGTACCGCCAAACAGCATGATCTACGGGGGTGTAATGATCATAGTTTTGCTCAACAATAAATTGTTTTAAATGCGCAGGCAATGCGGCAACCTGCGGGTTGCCAAAATCATTAAAAGAAGCCATTGGTCAGTCAGTTTATAAAAAACGCAAATTAAGAAAATAGCTTTACTATTCCTTAATTTCTTCTGCTTTTGGCAGGCCTTCTTGTAAACGGCTAGGGCGTATCAAATAATAGATGCCACTTAAAGCAACTAATAATGATATTAAAAAGAATGAGATACTAAGATAAATACCCAAACTGGCATCGATATGGAAGAAACCAGCTGATTTTTGGAAAACAAGTTCACGTGCACCAGCACCTCCGATATTTATTGGCACTACAGCAGCAAGCGCTGAAACCAGAAAGGCTAACAAGTATGGCGCAAATTTACCGGTAAAATCCTGCCCTAAAAGTACCATAATGATGGTTAACACCTGGAAAGCCTGCACTACAATAGCTTTTGCATGTCCTTTAAAAAAATGCTTGCCAAATTCTTTAAAAAAGATTCTTACAACTACATAATAGATGATGCTGCCCACAACAAAAATGCTTGCAGGAATGGCAAAATTAATTGGTATTTGCGGAATGAATATTTTAAGGCATACTATAATTAGCCCTATTGCCCATAAACCGCTAAGTCTATCAAAAAGAATTGCCCAGAATACCTTTTTTGCCGGTAATTTATACGTTTTATTCAACAGATATATTTTATAGCCATCGCCACCGATACCGCCAGGAAGTAAGAAATTATAGAAGATGCCTAAGAGATACAACCTGAAATTGAATCTTGAATCAAGCCGTAAATTTATCGACTTAAAAAAGCTCAACAAACGCCATGAAGATGCCACCATTGAAGCGAAATAGAATACGACACCTGCAAACATCCACCAGTAATTTGCATGTACAAACCTCGCCGCTACTGAATCAAACGGTACCTTTTTAAATACATAGTATAAAAGTGCAGCGGTGATAACAATTTTTAATACTGTTTTGGTGATATTCCAAAGTGTCTGTTTCCAGGTTTTGGGCTTAATATCCTCCTCAACACCTTCAACTATGGAGTCTTCGATATGTGTCATGCTGTTGCAAAACTAAGTATTTTTTAATTGAGCATTTGTTCACGATGTGATTATTTTTTGTGTTCACGAGATCGCTACGCTAAGTCCACCAAAATTTCATATTGAAGTAAACCAATTATTTCAGTGCACCCGAGAGGTCTTTTACGCCCCAATCCTGCAAAACACTGATGACCGGCATAAGCGACATACCATATTCCGTCACTTTATACTCTACTCTCGGCGGGATCTCGGCGAAAATAGTACGTTCTATAATTTCATCTTCTTCCAATTCACGTAATTGGTTGACCAGCATTTGTTTACTGATAAGTGGGATGGCACGTTGCAGCATGCTGAAGCGGTTACATTTTTTTGATATGGCATAGATCAACAATATCTTCCATTTGCCGCCAATCAAGTTCATGCAGTGGGTAACCGGGCAATTGCCGGGATTAAAATCTTTGTTTTTACGGGTTGTTGCCATTAGTCTAAAAAGATGTACTATAAGCTGGTTATAAGACTACTTGTATTAATAAGACAAAGTTAACAACTTAGCCTTATTAAACTGAAAACCAATGACAACAGAGCAAACCAAAGAATTTATAAAAGGCGGCAAATGGGTAAACATTGCGCCCGAAGTAAGGCCAAGCACCAGTAAATCGGCAGATGGGACTATTAAGCCTTTTTATTTGACGAGAGAATTTGTTTATGACGATAACGACACGTTTGCATGTATCGTAATTAATTACGCCGACCCAAACGCTAAGGTACCATTAGTAAAAATTACAATAAAAGGCCATTTGCAATGGCAGGGAGAACATCCTATTGCAGTTGGAGCCTACAAAGTTGATTACGTTGCTGATACAGCTTATGAAGTGACGCCATTATTACAAGGCTTTGCCGATGCTGTTAACCAGGCACCTGCAAGTGATTTAAATAAATGGGAAGTGGGTGTTACGCAAGACCTGATCGGCAAATCATTTCCGGCGTTTTCATTGACGGCAGGGCAAACCTATATTGATTATGACCTGATATACATTTACAACGATATGCTTTTTAACGGCAGTAAAAACGTTGATGGCCGCGCTTTTAATAAACCTGAAAACAGGCCGACTAATTTGCAATTGCCTTTGGTTAGGATATAATAAAAAAAGCCCTTAGTAATCTAAGTGCTTTTTTATTGAGTTTCTATTTTATTATGACATCACCAACTCGCCTAATGCTGCGGGTGAGAAGCCTTTTAATTCATCTGTACGACCCTCGTGTATTTTCTTAGGCCAGAAAGGATCAGCCAATATTGGGCGACCAACGCCTACCAAATCAAAATCACCGCGATCAAAACGTTTAATTAATTCATCCAGTGAACTTGTCTCTGAACTTTCGCCTCTGAATGAGCCAAAGAAATCACCTGATAAACCTACCGAGCCAACAGTGATCGTAGCTTTGCCACTTACTTTTTTAGCCCAGCCCGCAAAGTTCAGATCAGCACCTTCAAACTCAGGTTCCCAGAAACGGCGTTGTGAGCAATGGAAAATATCAACACCAGCATCAGCCAATGGGTTGATCCAAGCTTCCAGTTCCTGCGGTGATTTGGCTAACTGATTGGTATAAGCAGATGGTTTAAATTGTGACAAACGGATAATCACCGCGAAATCTTCGCCTACACGTTTACACACCTCTTTAATAACTTCTATCGCAAAGCGGCTGCGTTCAGGTAATGTTTTACCACCAAAAATATCAGTACGTTCATTAGTGCCTTCCCAAAAGAACTGGTCGATTAAATAACCGTGCGCGCCATGTATCTCCACACAATCAAAACCTAATGCTTTGGCATCGGCAGCTGCCTGGCCAAAAGCTTTTATGGTCTCGGCAATATCGCTATCAGTCATGGTATTACCATTGTTGAAACCCGGCCTGTTTAAGCCCGACGGCCCTTCGAATGGCTGAGATGGAACCCAACCCGAAGCGTGGTTATCCATAATACCCATATGCCATATTTGCGGACCCATTGCGCCGCCTGCTGCATGCACGCCATCAATAACATTTTTCCATCCGGCTAACGCCTCAGCACCATAAAAATGCGGAATATTAGCATCATTTGATGATGATACACGATTGATCACTGTTCCTTCTGAAAGAATCAATCCGGCTTCACCTTCTGCGCGTTTACGGTAGTAAGCCGCAACATCAGCAGTCGGTACACCATTGGGTGAAAATGAACGCGTCATTGGCGCCATTACTATACGATTTTTTATGTTTAATGATTTTAGGCTAAATGGCCTGAATAAGCTATCGGTACTCATATAATTTTTAATTTAAATTTCTGATTGAATGATCTGGTTCAGCAGAGCAAAACCTTCTTCGTTGCGCTGGTAGTAGGTCCACTGCCCTACCCGGTTTGATTTAACCAGACCTGCACGTTGCAGCGTTGACAAATATTCGGACACGGTTGATTGCGTTAACCCGGCTTTCATTTGTATCTGCCCCACACAAACACCATTAGCATAACCGTGCACGGCCTGATCCGGGAAGTTAGTTTCCGGTTCTTTAAGCCAGTTAAGTATTTGCAAACGCGACTTATTTGAAAGTGCTTTGAATATTTCTACCTGATCCATCCCACAAAGATATATCGACTTTTCCCGATATGCCAATTATATGTTTGGATATGACAGTTGGTTGATAAACGAAAAAGCCTGCGGATATGATCTGCAGGCTTTTTGTTTATTGTCATTTCGACCAGAGGGAGAAATCTTCTTCGCCGTGCATAGTCCGCTATGCTTCTTGTAGAAGATTTCTCCCTCCGGTCGAAATGACAAGGAGGAGAATTTTGGGTTTATTTGCCTTTATACTCATCTTCAATAGCTACTTCAGGTTTTAAAACGTTGTGATCTTTTTCAACCACGATAGTTTTCAAAACTTTGAAGTCTGCTGTTTGCCTAATATCGCGTGATGAAGCGCCTGCTTTAAGTACATAGCTACCTGCATCAGTAATCCACGATGATGCATCGGTGTGGAATGAGGCAAGATCAGCCGCATTTATTTTGAAGGTTAATATTTGCGATTCGCCCGGCTGCAACAAGCGGGTTTTGCCGAATGCTTTTAACTCCTGCGCAGGCTTGTCGATGGTTTTGGTTGGCGCGCTGATATAAACCTGCACCACCTCTTTACCCGCAACCTTACCTGTATTCTTTACGGTTACGGTAGCAGTTAACAATCCATTGAATATGGGTGAGCTTATTTTTAAGTTATTTATGGAGAAATTGGTGTATGATAACCCATAACCAAACTCATACATCGGTTTTACTTTGTAAGTATCATAGTAACGGTAACCCACATAAATTCCTTCCTGATAAATTACATGATCGGGGTTGCCTGCCGGTAGACCCGGGAAGTTTTTAGCTGAAGGCACATCCTCATATTTAACAGGGAAAGTGGTTGCTAATTTACCTGATGGATCAACTTTACCGGTCAATATATCAGCAATAGCATTACCGGCTTCTTCGCCCGGTTGCCATGCTAATAGGATGCCATCGGCATTATCTTTCCAGCCATTCATATCAATTACACCACCTATATTTAATACAATTACAACTTTCTTGCCTTTAGCGTGGAAACTGTCTGCAATCTTTTTGATCTGTTGTTGTTCGCTCGGTGTTAGGGTATAATTAGTTTCCAGGTTACGGTCTGATCCTTCACCGGCATTTCTGCCTATAGTAATTAACGCCATATCACTGTTATCAGCTTTTTGGTTGATAGTTTCATCGGTTGCTATCATTTCAGGCACCGGGCCCGGCCAATGATGTGCTGCCCTTGCTATTGCCCGTAATTTTTGGGTGGTATCATTAATGAAAGTGGTATAGCTTGTTTCTAAGTTAGCATCCAAAGTATAACCAGCATTTGCCAGACCTTTAGTTACTGAAATTACATAGGCTTTGTTTACATCTCCACTACCTGTACCGCCTGCAATGGTAAAATATGATGCATTACCAAAAGCAGCAATTGATTTTATGTTTTTGCTGATAGGCAATGCATGGTCTTCATTTTTCAATAAGATCATACCTTCTGTAGCCGCTTTGCGGGATACAATGGCATGCGCTTTCAGATCAGGTTTATCGGAGTAGGCGTATTTTTTGAATGATGGCGATTTTAGGATGATGTTTAAAATATGCGCCACATTTTCATCCAGAACTTTCATACTCAGCGAATCGTGTTGAACCGCGCTCATCAAGTCTTCAATCTGATCTGGGCGACCGGGCATGATCAGGTCGTTTCCGGCACGTTCTTCAGCTACTGCGCTGTAACCACCGCCCCAGTCTGTCATTACAAAACCTTTGAATTTCCACTCATCACGCAAAACAGTAGTGATTAAATCGTGCCTTTCAGCGGTGTATGTACCATTTAGTTTATTGTATGATGACATTACCGTCCAAGGTTGTGATTCAGTAATGGCAATACGGAAATTCCTGAGGTATAATTCTCTTAAAGCCCTTTGGCTTATGATCGCGTTAACAGAATTACGATTTGTCTCCTGATTATTCGCGTCAAAGTGTTTGATAGATGTACCTACACCGTTTGATTGCACACCATTGATTAAGGCTGCTGCCATTTTACCTGCAATCAGCGGATCTTCAGAGTAATATTCAAAATTACGTCCGTTTAAAGGGTTACGATGAATATTTACACCAGGTGCTAATAAAATATCAATACCATATTCTTTAACCTCATTACCGAAAGCGCGTCCTACTTGTTCCACTACAGATGGGTCCCAGGTTGATGCCAATAGCGTTCCTACCGGGAAAGCGGTAGCAAAATAAGTATGAGTACTATCGCCTTTGCGATGCGGGTCAATTCTAACTCCGGCAGGGCCATCGCTTAATACTAATGACGGGATACCTAACCGCGGAATGGCGGTAGTATTACCTGCTGCACCCGGAACTTTACGTTCTGTTTTACCGATCATCGGCGGTGGAGCTACATAGCCGCTGCTTACACCGGCTTTCATAGCAGGTCTGGGTGCTTTACCTGAACCTACTACAAGGGAGCATTTCTCTTGCAGTGTCATGGCGGCAATAACTTCTTGTATGGTATTTTTACCCAACTGGGGTACAGGTTTTGTTTGCGCTTTTACTGTGATGGAACTCGCAGTAAGCATTGCCAGCATGATACCGGCTGCATAATTTTTACAAAGGCTCATAACGTAGGATTTGTTGAGGCTGTAAATATATAATTTTAACCAATACCATTGCTTCATAATCAAACAATGTATTAAAAAGATTACTTATCCCTTATCCCAACAAATTTAAAGCCTGCGATCGCGTTCATTTATAGCCAGATCATTGATGCTGGCAAAACGCTTTTTCATTAAGCCATTTTCGTCAAACTCCCAATTTTCGTTACCATAGGCACGAAACCATTGCCCGGTATGATCGTGGTATTCGTACTCAAACCTTACAGCTATTTTATTTTCGGTAAATGCCCACAACTCCTTTTTTAATTTATAGCTGAGTTCTTTTTTCCACTTTTCGGTTAAGAATTTAATCACTTCATCCCTACCGTTTATAAAAGCCGAACGATTACGCCATTCCGTATCAATAGTATAAGCAAGCGCGATGCGCTGTGGGTCCTGACTGTTCCAGGCATCTTCGGCTAGTTGAACTTTTTGTGTGGCAGTTTCAACGGTAAAAGGCGGCAAGGGCAGTTTTTGTTCCATTATGCAAGCTAGGGTAATTTCACCGACGTATTATGGTAATATTTATGGCTTGTATGGTATTAATCTTACAAATTGCAGGCATCAACCCTAAATTAAAACCTGTAATTTAGGGCGATAATATATTTTAATGCAGGCATACTTATTAGGTATTGATATTGGCACCGGCAGCACAAAAGCGGTGGCTGTTGATCTGGATGGAAAATCAGTTGGGAGTTCACAACACCATTACCCCGTGGATAGTCGGCAAGCTGGTTATAGTGAACAAGACCCTGAAATTATTTTCAAAGCCTTTGTTAATTGTATTACCGATGTGGTGAAAGCAATCGGCAATTCTCCTATAGCCATAAGTTTAAGCAGCGCCATGCATAGCGTTATCCCGGTTGATAAAAATGGCAATGCTTTGGCCCCCATGATTACCTGGGCAGATTCCAGAAGTGAGAACGTAGCAGAGCGAATAAGAAATTCAGACCAAGGCCCTGATATTTATAAAACATCCGGCACACCGATACATGCCATGACGCCGCTTTGCAAAATCATCTGGATAAAGGAAAATAAGCCCGGATTATTTGCAGCCAGCTATAAATTTATTTCGATAAAGGAATATATATGGCACCGGTTATTTAATGTTTTTGAGGTTGATTATGCCATCGCTTCTGCAACCGGATTATTCGATATTATAAAACTTGATTGGAATACTGTTGCCTGTGATTTGGCGGGGATAATAAAAGATCAGCTTTCGGCACCGGTAAATACCACTTATAAAAGAGCAGATTTTAGTACTTCGATAGCCGGAATGCTATCTATTGATGCCAGCACACAATTTGTTATTGGCGCCAGCGATGGTTGCTGTGCCAACCTGGGTAGTTATGTTACAGAACCGGGCGTAGCATCGCTAACCATTGGCACAAGTGGCGCAGTGCGTATAACCAGCAAACAGCCTGTATATAATTATCAGAGCATGATATTTAACTATCTGCTGAATGAAAATACTTTTGTTTGCGGCGGGGCAATTAACAATGGCGGCATTGTGTTGGATTGGTTATTCAAAACATTCTCAGGCAAAAACCCGTTAACCCACGCTGATTATGAATTGCTATTTGAAGATATTGCCAATATCCCTGCGGGCAGTGAAGGGCTGATATTTTTGCCCTATTTATATGGTGAACGGGCTCCTATTTGGGATACCAAAAGTTGTGGTGTATTCTTCAACATCAAACCACAACATACACAATCACATTTTTTACGCGCAGGATTAGAGGGTATTTGCTTTGCATTGAATAATGTAATAGAATCGGTTGAGAAATCGTCACCTATCGAACGAATTCACATTAGTGGTGGATTTATAAGTTCACCTGTTTGGGTACAAATTCTGGCTGATATTACTCAAAAACAATTAATTACCATTCAGCAGGACGATGCATCCGCTTTAGGGGCCATATTCCTGGCTGATGAGGCATTGGGTCTAAATAAACTTGGTAAGCGGCCCAAAATGGATAACGATGTAATGGCATCGCCCAATAAAAGCAACAAGCAAGTTTATACAGACCGCTTTTCGATATTTAAAAAATTGTACCAGGATTTGAAAGAGACAATGCATTGGATGCATGAAAACAATCAATAACCTCTCGCCCTGCTACAATTTTGATAATACCCCCCAACCTGAACAAGCATCCCAGCCCGGCCCGGCGGTATATCCTGTATCGACAGAAGTAGTTTTATTATTACCGCTTGTTATATCCCGACATAAACCGGGGGTACTATAAAGTTGCGGATGAATATACCCTGATGGTTTTCCGTTTTGCTGATTAAGCAATGCTATTAAGCCTGCCATTAGCGGGGCTACTGCACTGGTACCTCCTATAACTAACTCCTGCCCATCAACCAAAACCTTGTACCCTGTATCCGGGTCAGCATTCGCGGCTACATCGGGTACACCACGACCTTTAAATTGAGTGTCTATTTCTAAAGGTACATTAGCATTGGCTTGATAATCGGGCAAGGGAAAATAACTGCTTACGCCGCCACCAGAGGCTGAGGTATTGGAATCATGCCAAACTACTTCCGAAGTAATAACATTGTTGTTAACCGTCAAACTGGTGCCACCACAAGCCAAGGCATAAGGGCTTGACGCTGGGAAATCCACGTGCACTTTGCCATCGGTTTCACCATCGCTTGAGCCACTATCGCCAGCGGCAATACAAATACTAACCCCTAATGATGCAGCGGTTTGAAAAGCTTCGTTAAAGTTATCCATAGCCTGCTGTGTCCAATTAACCTCTGCCGACCCCCAACTGATTGAAATAACGGATGGATTATTGGTAGTGTCGTGTATCGCGGTGGTTATGGCATCCAAAAAGCCCTGATCGGTATTTGTAGTAAAGTAGACTACAATGTTTGCGCCGGGTGCAACGGCACCAGCTACTTCAATATCCAGCATCACTTCTCCATCCGCACCATTGGCTGTGGTTGGATCGTTTTTTCCACCATCAACAGCTATTGCTTTAACCTGGGGTGCAGTAATATTTAAGCTCTTAAAATAATTAGTAATATCAGCAGGCCGGAATCCGCCACCAAGTTCAATTATAGCTATACATTCCCCACTGCCATTAACATTTTGCGGGAAGCCATAAATTTTGGATAGTTGATCAGGCGTAAATGCCTGGGGTGCCTCGGCATGCGAAATGATTCTACCGTTTTTTTTAGCTACCTGAAACATTGGACGCGCTATAGGTTTATTTTGCAATCCAAATACACCAACAACAATATCTTTTAGCTCCTCCGGGATTTGCACCTCCGGGCTAAAATCACGATAGTTGTTATGTTTTTTAAATTTGATATTGAACGCTGTTTCAAAATCACTAAGCTTACCGGTAAGCATTACACTTCGGCGGGCCAGATCAATTACAGCAGTACTCAGCAGGTGTTCATGAGCAAAGGCTTCAACCTTTGCCGCATCTTCCTGTGCTGAGGAATAATCGTTTAGATATTGCTCGCGTGTAAGTAGTTTGCCTATTGGTGGCAGATCTTTTTTTCTACGCAGGCGTATTGTTACTGTGATATTTTCATCCTGTAAATCCATATAATTACAATACAGTTAAACAAGAAAAGTTTGAATATTTTTTAAATAAATCAAGAAAGATATATCCAGTATTTAACTAGATAATTTGCTTAAGCGTTCGTTTATCGTATCCTGTATAACAGTAATCATATTGCTTACAGCTTTATCCAACATAAAATGCTTTTTGAATGACTCTGTGGCTCTTTCACCCATTTTTAATTTTTCATCGGTAGTTAAACTCAGCCACTGCTTTAACATGTTTTCCGTACCAATTAAATTATCATCTTCAACTATTCCTGCCCCTCCATTACTTATTTCATGCCAGATATTTACCTGGTTTGATATCAGGACGGGTTTTCCACACGCCATCGCCTCAACTACTGCTATTCCAAAATTCTCCTGATGACTAGGCAATACGAATGCCTCACAACCATAAAATGCCCCCCATTTGCTTCCACCGCTTAACATACCGGGGAAGTAAATTTCATTTTTCAGTTCAGGATATTTTTTTACTTCAAGCCATATTTTCTCAGCAAAATTAGTATCCAAACCCGGGCCGGCTACTACTAGTTTGGGTAATTGAGTATTGGTTACTTTTGCAGCTTCCAGCAGCTTCAAATATGTCTTTATTAATAAATCAACACCTTTTTTTAAGTCAATACGGCCGAGGAATAAAAGATAAGGCTGATTTCCTAATCCTTCGCAAGATTGATTGAAAGCAAGTTTCATATCCTGGTTATATTCTGGCGGGTTATTAATACCATAACCTACATTGTATTCCTTTTTAGGCTTGTATGATTTGAATGTTTCACGAGCTAACAGCAATTCTGTTTCAGTGGTAAATAACAGCCCATCAGCATCGTTTATTACATCTCTTTCAACTATTGCCCAATACAATATGTTCCTTAAAGCTTTAAAGCGCCGTTCTTTAGCCCGTTGAAAATAGGGATCAAGCATGCCGTGAGGCATAACAAAAATGCTTGGAAGTTTATTTTCAGAACCTCTTTTTTTAAGCTTGTGCACTGCTTTCCATACAGCATAACTATGAAAACCCCATAAGCCATTAATAATAACCGCATCAAAGCGTGTAATATTTTCGGTTAACCAAGGTATTAGCTGTTTGGTATGATTTAAAAACCCATAGCTCGGCCCGAGGGAATGAAAAGGTGTAATATTGGATTTTAAATAATCAACCCCTGGAGGATCTAACGTAACAACTTCATTAGAAACCGATTTTTGCTCAGATATTGAGATAAAAGATTTTACAGCTTCAGCAACACCACCCATAGCGGGATTAAGAGAAGGGGTAATATGTAGAATTTTCACTATTTAAATAGGGGTATATTTCTACAAAAGTATTTAATTATTAGTAATTTAATATAAATTAAATGTTATTAAAATAATATTAATAAATAGCCCATAAATATTATTACGTTTTCTTGAGCAAAAAGGCGCTTAATAAGTATTATTGAGCTGGAATTGATAGAAAGGCGAGGTATTATTGAATTATTGAAGATTTATATTAAATGAGAGCCCCTGGTTTTAAGCAATGAATTATTAATAAGCGATGGGTTATTAAAAGAAATTATAATTTAATAAGCTCGCTTTTGAGTGCTGAAATCACCAGACCTGTTCTTGATTTTGTTTCAAATTTTTCAAAAAGTGCTTCCCTGTAATTATTAATGGTGAATGGACTTAAATTCATCATATCAGCTATTTCTTTATAAGTAAGATCAGAGCAGCATAGTTCCAAAAACTTCAATTCATTTGCACTTACCTGTATCTTAGATGTTTTTACAGGCACATTATTTTGAATATTATTCAGCAACTTACCCGAGACAAGATCATTAATAAAGAAGGTTTGTTTTTCAATAGTTTTAATAGCGTTAATTAGATCCGCTGCTTTTGCTTGTTTAAGCATGTACCCACCTGCGCCACTTTTTAACATATTTATTATGGGCGTATCTTCTTCAAACATACTTAAGGCCAGCACCTTAATTTGTGGGTAATTTTGTTTTATCCATCGGGTACTTTCATATCCGTCCATTACCGGCATGGTAATATCCATAAGTATAACGTCGGGCAAGGGCTGCATGGGCAGTTTCCGTATCATTTCTGCACCATCACCTGCATCAAAAACCACCTCGATCTCGTTTGACTCGGTGAGCAAATGAGCTAAACCCTGCCTAAATAAAGTATGATCATCGACTATTCCTATTGCTATTTTTTGTGTTTGCATTATTAGTTAGAGGGTGCTGTAATTACAATAACAGACCCGTTACCAGGTATTGAAGTGATTGTGGCTGTACCATTTATCATAGCTGCACGTCTTTTTATATTGTAAAGACCCATTCCCATCTTAAGATTTAATTTTTCATCAACATTAAATCCAATACCATTATCACTAATAGTTAGTTTAAAGGAGCTGTTATCCTGCTCTAAAATAATAACTATTTTTGATGCTTTAGCATGCTGTATTATATTATTTATAACCTCCTGAAATAAGCGAAAAACCATCGTTTCTTTAGCACTATCTGCAATTGATTCAAAATTATTTTTCTCGAAACTTATTTGATATCGTTCAGATCTTTTTAGCCATTCCAGTTCAAACTCAATGGCTGCGGCAAGCCCCTTGCTAATCAATTCTTCGCCATGTAACAAGCGGGATAGCGCTTTCAGTTCATTTATAGAACGCCTTGTGAGGTCATCAGTAAGTGTTATTTTGCTGGCTATTTTGCTATTTTCTTCTAAATCAATAGTACTTAATGTAATAGTGATCAGGCTTAACAGCTGGCCAATATTATCGTGAAGATCATTGGCAACAGTTTTAAGTGTTTGCTCCTGAACCTCCATTTGAGTTTTCAGCAACTCATTTTCAAATGTTGTTTTTAGCCAAACTTTTTCTTCCAGATGCTTCTTTTTCCTGCGATTGTAGGATAGCACGTACAAGATCAAAAAGCATGGAGCTATTAAAAATATGATAGAGGTTAGGCCTATCAGGAATATGATTTCCTCTGAAGATATCTGCATATAAAAGCGTAAGACCAAAAGGAGTACAGAATTACATCTAATATACAAAAAATGATATACCTAATAGAGAATTCGTAACTAATGGAAGGATATTTAATAAGGTAATCAAAAAACAAGTTACATGCTGTGCTTCCGAAATAGAAGAACAGCGTACCGCTAACCCACCAAAAAGGAGCATAAAACAATAACCTTTCGAAATGCTCGTCTTTTAGTTTTAGGTAATAATAGTAAAGGCTTGCCAATACAAATACAACCGACATAACGGAGGCAGTTATAGACACAAAGTTGTTAAAGTGATTGAGGACAAGCTCAGTAAAATACATAATCAGGAAAATACCGAGCCAGATTATTAACCACTTAATTTTAGGATGATAGGCTTTGTATAGACTATAAAAAAAGTAGCTGGTAACAAAACACTCCGGTATAACAGATAGGTTATAAAGCGGAATATTTGATACATGTAATGATGTACGGATATATATACCGGCAACTTCAACAATACAGGTTAATAATAAATACCATATCAGCAGCCTCCAGGCCGGATCTTTATCTTTAAATAAAAATATTAATCCGGCCAGAAAGCATGCAAGTTCTGATATTGTATTAAATGTTATAAATATCATTGAGTAATTAAAGTAGCTCCGATAGTAGCACAGTTGCTTGGCGGCGGGCACATCTCTCCGCGATTTTCAGGTGATGTACCTACACTAAGTATAAATCCTTTTGAATCGGATTTTGAGTTAGATGTTGGATCAATATTATTACCATAATAATCACGGTGAAATTTAAGACTATCTTTGGTAGATACCATTACCAGCGTGGTATGCCCCCAGTATTTACGCGCAGGTATATGGCCGAACTTATCATTTGGAGTATAAACACTGTCGTACGTAGCCAGATAAAAACGTACACCATCGCCACCCTCAGCTTTTATCTTGTTTACCATTGCCTGCAACCTGTCGATACCAAACCATATGGTACGGCTATTAGGTAACTTTTTTACTTTGTTCAACTGCTCACCAGTGTAAACAGAATCAACATAGCCTGCATGTTTCGCGTAATTGTCTACGTATTTTTTTGCCACAGTTACGCTCACCGTGTCAGAATCTAATGAACTGACTTTAGCAGCTACGTCGGCATGTTGGTTTTGCTGGCATGAACTAAAGCCAAATACAGCTAAACCCAGGTAAATTAATGTGTTTTTAATTGTCATGATAGTTATAAATTAAGGTTTACCGAAAATGATTATTTATATGTGGATAAACAATGCATTTCAAACTTTTTTTATCCCTAAAAACAACCTGATAAAAAGGCAATTCTACCCTGTTAGCTGCCGGACTTCGTTCCTAAATTTACATAACAAATCCGAAGGGATAACCTAAACCTTTTCAAATAAACAATGCGTACCGGTTTATGCCGGTGCGCTTGTTTATCTTATAAATTATCGCTCATTATTCTACCTTATTTCTCTACCGACGCTACTATAGCCGGCATTTGTGTGGGAACAGTGGTAATTTCCAATTTATTTTCTTTGAGGCCTGGTGATGTTGATGTTAAAACAATTCGTCCGGGTTCGCCGGTTGATTGTACAATTACCTGCGCCAGGCCGTTGAATAGTTTTCGTTTCCATTGCGCTGGTGGTATGATGATTTGCACGGTACCGGGGTTTGTGTTATTATAATCCCAGCTATTTTTATTAATGAAAGGCGTAGTAACAATGGCTATACTATTCTTTCCGGGATGAAAGATATTTTTTGTGAGCTTAAGCTCCTTACGCGCAGCTGAACTATCATTGCTTTGTACAAACTGCCCATTAATATAAATAGATTGTGTTTTGCCGATATTGTTATAAAACAAGGTAAGCGCAGCATCATCAATATTATCCGGCATTTGGATGGCACCACGATAAACCACCGCTTTGGCCGTTTCGGGAAATCTGATGCTTTTAAACGCAGGCGGCCAGTTTGTATCATCAAAATCGGTGGTGACTTCGGGGCGGTTTTCGATGTTTTCAACCACTTTCTCTTTCAGGTTTTCAATATTAACCGGGATCACCTGCTCTATATATTGGTCAGGTTCCAGTGATGTTTCACTGCCATTGCCTACCCCGATTATTTTTCCAGGGCCTTGTATACTGAATGCGATTTGATTATTGGCGGTAGGTACCCACAAGCCGTTTTTATCATTTACCTGAATTTTTATGACAGATATATCTGCCCTATTCGCTTTTATCACTGAGCGATCAGCTGTGGCTAATAATGCTGCCGGGGCATCGGTTGTTTGTACTATATCATCAGCTACTTTTTTACCTGCCTTATAGCCAATAGCTTCTAACTTGCCAGGTTGGTAAGCTACCGACCATTCCAGATGCCCGTTGCGTGGCATAGTTTTTTTGCCAAGGCTTTTTTTGTTCAGGAACAGCTCCACTTCATCGCTATTACTGTAAACCCAAACGGGTATATCCTGTCCATCTTTTCCCTTCCAGTTCCAATGCGGTAAAATGTGCACCACATCTTTATCCATCCACCACGACTTTAAATACCAAACATCATCCTTCGGAAATCCACAGGCATCCAACATACCATGGTATGAATAAATTGACGGCCAACCGAATGGAGTAGGTTCGCCACGATAATCAAAACCTGTCCAGATAAACATACCGGCTAAATACGAGCGTGTCGCGTAATGTTTCCAGCCTTGTTCAATACTGAAAGATTCACTATTTCGAGGCCGATCATAGGCTGCTAATTGATGTTTAGCCAGGTCATCAACGTAAATCCCCCGGGATGCTGTTGTAGCCCCCTCTTCAGTGCCCCAGCTAAGCTGGTTAGGGAATTTTTGATGTTGCTCATCGGTATTTTTGTTGACCACATAATTATAGCCCATTAAATCCATAACGGTTGAAATACCATTACCACCAATCCCACCGCTGTACGCAGCCGTAATGTACCTAGTCGAATCAATTGTTTTTGCATAAGCCTGCATAGTGGTTGCTACCCGTGCTCCAGTAACCGTTCCTTCCATATTCCACTCCTCATTACCTATCGACCAGGCTATTATGCATGGATGATTCCTATCGCGGAGCATCATTTGTTTTAATTCATTCAAATGATAATTGGTTACGCCCATTAAACGATTTTCGTCTAACACCAACATTCCCAATCTGTCGCAAGCATCCAAAAACTCAGGTGTAGGCGGATTGTGCGAGCAACGGATGGCATTACAGCCGAAAGCTTTCTGGGCTTTGATCCTAAAATCCTGCAAAGCATCGGGCATGGCTACGCCTACGCCGGCATGATCCTGATGATTGTCAGCTCCGGTAATTTCAAGGTGCTTTCCGTTTAAAAAGAAACCATGGTTGGCATCAAATCTAATAGTCCGTATACCGAAAGTAGTTTCGTATTGATCTACAATAGCGCCATCCTTGCTTACAGTAGTTATCAGCTTATGTAAATAAGGTGTATCTATCGACCAGAGTTTAGGATTTGTTATGTTGAGATTGCTTGAAAAATCTTTTTCCCCTAATAAATTAAGGTTCAAATCCTTTTGCTCATCAGATGCGATGACTTTGCCATCAGCATTAAGAATTGTTTGTTTTACACTAAAATTAGATACGCTGCTATCAGCATCATTATCCACCGTTACATGGGTTGATATTATAGCCTGACCATCTTTTAATTTAGTGGTAACAAAAGTACCATTACGTGCTATATGCAATCGATTGGATTTATTTAGCCAAACATGGCGATAAATACCTGCCCCCTCATAAAACCAGCCTTCTTCCATAGTTGCATCAACCCTTACTGCTATAACGTTAGTGCCTCCGTAATTGAGATATTCAGAAATATTATACTCAAAACTACTATACCCGCTTTCTTCTGTGCCTAAATAATGTCCGTTTACCCATACAATGGAGTTACGAAAAACACCATCAAATGCGACGCTGATATGTTTGCCTAAATCTGAAGCCGGAATAAAGAAAGTTTTACGATACCAGCCTACGCTTGCGTCAGGGAAGTTACGGCCGATGGCCTTGAACCCATGACTAAAACTTCCTTTGGGAGAGAATGGCTGCTCCACGGCCCAGTCATGGGGTAGGTTAACTTTTCGCCATGCACGATCATCAAAACGAGGATCGGCAGCTCCATCGCCATAACCAGCCTTTGCGAAATAGGAAAAATAGCTTGTGCCGTTGTTAAAATCCTTATTTGTATCGTATGGATGCCCAAATGCAAAATGCCAGTTGTAATCCATCAACAAATGCTCACGCGGCGAAGGTTGTGTTTGGCCGAATGTATACTTAGTGGTTATTATTGCAAGAAACAAGAATAATATTTTCTTAAACTGAATCATATTTTTATGTAAAGGATTATCAATAACGCAGGTACAATTTAATTTCTAAATCATCGGTTGCAATAAATACAAAACCGAACATATAACGTATAACAAGAAAATGCGACTCATGGCAATAAAGCCATTGCATGTATCTTTAAGATCATAAATGTTCGATTGACAATTAAGTTTATGGAGCTAAAAGTACTTAACATTTTCTTTTCATCCAAGAAAACGATTAGGTATTAATCTGATAAGATTTGGCTAGTCAAATTGTTATTTATTATTCAATAAAAAAGCAAGGGACTTCCCCTGCTTTTTTATTGAATAATAAGAGATGAGATACTTATTTATTTAAGTATCCACATAATGCCATTGATGTCATCATTACCACCATATTGGCTGGCTAATGCTTTCTGATAATTTACTGTATTTCCTGTTCTATCACTTAAAGGATATAAGAACCGGGTTGCTATACGCTGACCATTATCAGTGCCAGGTCCGGTACTGAAATTAGGCACCCCTGTTCTGCGATAGTTAAAATAAGCTTCTAAACCTGAATGGCGGAATAAGGCTATATATTTTTGTTGCAAAATTTGTTTTAACCCTACTGCGCCACTTGCATATTGTACATTAATCTGTGAATAATAAGTACTCCAGTTAACACTTATATTATAGGTATCATAATTTGTTAAATCGGCAACGCCAGTTGTTGAACTTGCCGCTGGATGATAAAAATACGCAGTATATGTTCCGGTAAGCGGGATACTGTAAGATGCCATTGAGGCTTGTATACCTGCTATGTAATAAGTTTCGGCATTACCACTTGCCCAACCGCGGTTAATACCTTCGGCAATATTAAACATTAATTCAGGGTAACCAATTTGTATGCTTGGTTCACCTGTATAGGTCGAGTAATACCGTTTCCTATTGATAAATGAGTAGCGTTGCAGCCCCGCATTACTATACATTGTACCCAAATCTAATCCCGGATCAGCACCTGCAAATGATGAAAATGCTGTAGGACTTTGATGCAATGTATCAACCTGGTAGCGTGAAGGTTCTGCAACAGCAAAAATCCTCGGATCCTGCAACAAATCAAGCAGGCCAACATAAGTTTGAGACATGTTTTGCCTTGAACCGCTCTGACCAAAAATATCCGGATACTGCGGATAGTAATTGGTATTAATTGTTGAGATAAATGTATATTGAAGATTATCTGTAGCGCTTTGCATCAACGGATATTTAGTGGGGTTGCCAATAATCGAAGCAAATTGAGCCGGAACATTTAAATCAGGATCGGCGGATTGCTTGCTTAATTCAATCAGCAATCTAATTCTGAAGGTATTTACTACCTTTTGCCATTGAGTTAAACTATTTCCATAAAATATATCTCCGCCTAACGTTGACCCTAAACCTGTTCCACCCACACTTGGGTTAGCAATTAGCTGAGTAAGATCAGCATTAGCGCTTTCTAACCATGCTAATGATTGCAGCATTACTGCTTTCTGAGTATCATATGCAGGGGTAAGATTAGCAAGGCCTTGTAAAGCCTGGGTCATTGGAATATCACCTCTTTCCAAACTCATTTTACTGAAAAAGTATGCTCTGAAAAATTTCCCCATTGCTTCATATGGGTTAACAGCTGCTCCGCCCGAAGCAGCTGCCTTACTTTCCATTGCCAAAACATTTGTTAACGTAGAATAGTAATCAGCTCCCGGATCAAAATCATAGGTATTATTACCATAATAATCGTAGTTATAAATGTAATACTGCCCCCATATTTCATCTTTATTTGATGCATTGGGATATACCATACTACTTTGTGTACTGCTGCTGTAAGCACCATCAGGTAAATCAACCATATTAGTTAATACTCCTGTTAAAAGCAAAGATGCAGATACGCTATTGGGTAAGTTGTTATTGGTAGTGTCGTCAATAAAACTTTTTTTGCAGCTGCTTACTGTCAGCAAGATCATTACCGGCAGAAAATAAATTATTAATATCTTTTTCATGATCATTTATCCTCTTTTGATTAAAATGTTAATTTAAAGTTGATGCCATAGCTACGTATGGTAGGTGATTGCAATACAGATTGACCTGTAGTACCATTATATTGGTTTAGATCAACGTCTTCAAACTCCTTGTCAGCATAGAAGTACAATAAATTACGACCGTATATAGAGGCTGTGGCTGTGGAGATAAAAGATTTCTCTAACCATTTTTTAGGGAATGAATATCCAAATGTTACCTCACGAAGCTCTGCATAAGTTTTACTCATCAGGTTAGCTTCATCAACATTGTAGTAGGAGCTAACATATCCCTGGATAAAGGCTGTTTGGGTATTTGGCGCGAACTGCAAACTACTATAATTAAGTATTTGCCCTGTTTTGGAATCGTAATTGGGAGCAACTCCGTTAGATATTACTACTCCCGGGCCAACATATGTGCCCTTGTAACCAGGTTTCCCATAATTTAACCAGTCTTGGTAGCGAGCAGCACCAATTGCACCTTCAGCAGTTATTGCATTTGAACCACCAACAGTGGTTTTCAGGTGCATGTAATCTATCATGTGCCCACCAACTGAACCATCAAACTGAAAACCGAAATTGAATTGTTTGTAAGTAAAGTTATTGGCAATTGTCCAGCTGTAGTCAGCATTAGCATTTCCTAAAAACTGATTTACAGGGTTAACCATTGGCGTGCCGTTGGCATTATTAATAATTTGGCCTGTTTTTGTGCGAACAAATGCGGTACCAAAGAATTCATCTGTACGGTCGCCAACACTTACATATCCACCGTTGTAAGCATATGACGTTTGCCCGGCGGGTAATTTTTCAAAATACTGTTGGAAACGAGACCAGTTAACCAACACGCTCCAGCTAAAATCTGAAGATTTAACAGGTAAGCCGCTTAAAGAAACTTCCTGACCGGTTTTCCTGGTTTTTAAAGCATTCAGATATTCAGTGGTGTAACCAGTTGAGGTTGCTACGGGGTTTGCCAAAATTTGAGGCCCGTCAATATATTGAAATGCTGTAGCACTTAAACCTAAACGGTTCTGCAAAAATTTAGCATCAAATCCTTCTTCGTAATTAACGCGGGTTGATGTTTGAATATTTGATTGGTATAATGAAGTAGTAGAATAACCCGCTGTTTGGTTATTGTACGGTTTACTTGTAGAATAAGATGGATTTAGCGCATAGTTTGGTCCATTATATGGTGACAGATATGTAGCACCATAATCAAGCGGATTATCATAAAGTGACGGGCCAGTGCTGCCTCCAAAAGCCGTTATTGAGCTAAATGGAGCAGGGCCTATAGTTGGGCTAGTTTCGTCGGCACGAACATTTGAATAGGATGCTCTTACTTTTAAGAAAGTAATAAACTTCGGCATCTCAATATAATCAGAAACTACTGACGCTAAAGATAAACTTGGGTAGTAATAAGTAGTTGGCACCTGGAACGCGGATGTTTTATCAACGCGACCTGTGCTCGAAAGGGTGGCGTATTTGCCAAAGCTTGCATCTAAGGAATAAAAAGCGCTCGCCACCATCATGTACGAGCTAAAGCTTGTAGCCTGTAGTGCGTTTTCGGAGTTACTGAATGCATAAACACCGGGTACATTTAAATAATTAGTTGATACCCAGCTTGAGTTGTAAGAAAAATCGCGAAAGTTACCACCTACTAAACCAGACAGGTTGAGGAACTTTTTAACAGTATAATCGTAATTTAATAAAGCCTCAGTATTGTTATCAAACAAATCACGGCGATCTTCACTCAGACCGTACAAGGCAGCGACTTTACAACCGCGCGTGACCCTAATCCTATTACCGGTTTAACAGGTAAAGTTGCAGGTTTATCTGTAGGCGCATCGGCAGAATTACTGGGCGTACCTAGTGTTTTAATGCGGGGAGATGCTGTTACACTATACGTAGTTGACGGTTTCCCGATCAACACGGATACATTTAACCTTAGCCCTGATGATATTGAAACAATCACCGTATTAAAAGGACCCGCAGCGGCGGCTTTATATGGTAGCCGTGCACAAAATGGCGCCATATTAATCACAACCAAAAAAGGTGACAAAAATAAGAAAGGCTTTACTGTTGAATTGAACAGCAGTACTGAAATAAACAAAGGTTTTCTTACTTTTCCTAAAACACAACACTCATACGGCCCGG
>JABDDX010000023.1 GCA_013287375.1 Bacteroidota bacterium
TCAAACGCCTGCAAGCAGGCAGCGATTGGGTTGGCAATATCGCCAATCTCTTTAAATCCGGTCCTAAGCTTTCCAAACTAAAAGTAGTTGCCCGCAGTAATAATAAAAGAGCAAATTCCCGCCCAAGGCAGGATGAGGTTGATGTTATCCTCGACAAAATATCAAAGGTGGGTTACGAACACTTAAGCAGCGAAGAAAAAGAAATATTATTCCGCGCCAGTAAAGATGACAATTAAAAAAAACGGACTTGGTTTTTTTGATAAGCTTGTACTGTGGTTAAACTTCCTGCTTTGCGCCGCATTGCTGCTCAGCTACCTTGCCCCCATAACTAACCCATCCAATTACTGGATTATCGCTTTCTTTGGCCTGGCTTATCCTATTTTATTGGTGGCCACCCTCGTATTCGCTTTTTATTGGCTGCTACGTAAAAGCATATGGATTTTATTGCCGTTGATAGTTACAGGCATAGGCTGGGGTATGCTCAATAAAAACTTTGGCCTGCGCACAGCCAGTAAACCCGGTATAACAAAAGATTCCGGCGCTATACGTATTATGACCTACAACGTGCATGATTTTAAACGCTACGGATCAAACAACGATACCTCAACCCGAAACGATATATTGGCTATCATAAAACAGGAAAATCCTGATTTGATAGGTTTTCAGGAATTTTATACGCGTAATTATGGGCCATACCAAATGGTTAATGCCCTAAAGAACATTTTAGAAACAAACAATCATTATTTTGTGAGTTTTGAATCAAACTCGACGGATTCAATAGGCATGGCCATCTTTTCCAAATATCCAATCGTAGCACACGGTTTAATTATGGTGTCTGCCGATAAGACGGATGAAAACCAATGCCTTTACATCGATGTTAAAAAATCAAATAAGATCATCCGGTTTTACAGCGTTCATCTGGAGTCGGTTCACTTCCAATCGGAGGATTACAGCTATTTAAAAGGAGTATCACAAGGTAAACCAAATGTACACTCCACTAAAAGGCTAGCAACCAAATTAAAAGCAGCCTTTATTAAACGTGCCAGGCAGGTGTTAAAAATTAAGGAGAGTGCCGCAGCTTGCACTTACCCCTATATTATATCCGGCGATTTTAACGATACGCCCAGCTCTTTTGCTGTAAACCAAATGAGCGTGGGGATGAAAAATGCTTTCTGCGAAAAGGGCTCCGGTTTTGGCAAAACTTATAACGGCGATTTTCCTAATTTCCAGATAGATTACATCATGGCTGGTCCCGATTTCAACGTGCTGAATTATGATATTGTAGAAAAGCGTTTATCCGACCATTACCCTGTTATTAGTGATCTGCAACTAAAATAAAATCAAGACAATGAAAAATTTACGCTGTTATTACTTTTGTCATGAATCTGGATTCTTAACTCTTGATTCTAAACAACAACCAAAGCCGAAAAAATTGTAAGTTTGCCAGCATGAAGCAGGATTTGTTTGTTTACAACACCTTAACACGCAAAAAAGAGGAATTTAAAGCAATAAATGCGCCGCACGTAGGCATGTATGTTTGCGGCCCCACCGTATACAGTGATGCACACTTAGGCAATTGCCGCACCTATATTTCGTTTGATATTATTTTCAGGTATTTAAACCATTTGGGTTATAAGGTAAGGTATGTACGCAATATTACTGATGCCGGGCACCTGGAAGGTGATGCGGACGAGGGCGAGGATAAAATATCCAAGAAAGCAAAGTTGGCCAAATTAGAGCCAATGGAGATTGCGCAAAAGTATACCGTAGGGTTTCATGATGTGATGCAGATACTGAATATCCTGCCGCCAAGTATTGAACCACTGGCTACCGGCCACGTTATTGAGCAAATAGAACTGGTTAAAACTATATTGGAAAAAGGCTACGCCTATGAGGTAGATGGCTCGGTTTATTTTGATGTGGAGAAATACAACAGCACCAACGATTACGGCGTTTTAAGCGGCCGCAACCTGGATGACTTGTTAACCAACACCCGCTCACTGGGCGGACAGCAAGAAAAAAGAGGAAAATTAGACTTCGCGCTTTGGATAAAAGCCAAACCCGAAACGTTAATGAAATGGCCCTCACCGTGGAGTGTTGGCTTGCCGGGCTGGCATCTCGAATGCTCTGCCATGAGCGAAAAATACCTTGGCGAGCACTTTGATATACATGGCGGCGGTATCGACCTGATCCCGACACATCATACTAACGAGATCGCTCAGAATATGGCAGCTTGTGGTAAAACGCCGGCTAATTATTGGGTGCATACCAATATGCTTACGGTTAACGGGCAAAAAATGTCGAAATCATTAGGCAATAGTTTTTTACCGTATGAATTGTTTAGCGGCGAAAATTCTATCCTGAATAAAGGCTACAGCCCGATGACAGTGCGCTTTTTTATGCTACAGGCACATTATCGCAGCACCCTTGATTTTAGTAATGATGCCATGGAAGCATCAGAAAAAGGCTTTAAACGCCTGATGAATTCATTTGCGTTGCTTAACGATTTAAAAGCATCTTCTACCACCGAGGTTGAAATAAAAGCGCTTTCTGATCGTTGTTATGAGGCTATGAATGATGATTTTAACAGCCCGGTATTGATTGCTGAGTTGTTTGAAGCATCACGGATTATCAATTCGGTTTATGATGGTAAATTAAAAATTGATGCCGAAAACCTGGAATTGTTAAAACAATTAATGAATAGTTTTGTACTTGATGTTTTGGGTTTGAAAGATGAACAGGCAGCGGGCGATGATTTACCACAGGTTTTAAACTTTATTGTTAACCTGCGCAACGAGGCAAAAAGCAGCCAGGACTACGCAACGTCTGACAAGATAAGGAATGGCTTGCAACAGATAGGCTTTCAGCTAAAGGACACGAAAGAAGGAACAAACTGGACTAAAATTTAAAATAAAAAAAACAAATCTGCACGGGATAAATTCCGATGTTATCACTAAATTTCCCCTCACAATTCATTATCATATGAGAAAAATATTTTCAGCCGCTGTTATATTAACTTGCTTTGCAAATTTGGCCATGGCCCAAAAGCCCGATCTGGCACATGTAGATAAAGTTATCAAAGCAGAGGATAACTTTAATAAGTTAGTTGCCCATAAAGGGATTAAAGATGCCTTTTTAGAAGTTGCAGATATAGAAGGAATAGTTTTTAAACCGAACCCGGTTAAAATAACTGATTTTTATACCAACATTGATAAACAACCGGGTACTTTAACATGGGAGCCTAAATTTGCGCGTATATCAGCCAATGGTGATCTGGCTTTTTCAGCGGGGCCATATGTTTACCAAAATGGCAAAAGCGATGATGACAAAGTATATGGCGATTATGTATCTATATGGCGTACAGATGAGAACAATAAATTAAAGTTGCTGATGGATCTGGGTATCCAACACCCGGAACCTGAGCAAGATGCTATCACCGACTTTCAGGAACCTGATTCATCAAAGCTGGTTGCTCCAAGTAAAGACCCATTCAATGGTAAAAGCGTAATACTGGCTACCGATAAAATATTTAATCATTCATTATCCATATCAACTTTAGCAAGCTATAAAGAATTTTTAAGTCCAGAGGGCCGCTACTACTTCCCCGGCTTTGAGCCAATGGTTGGTCAGGATAGGATCATGAAATTTATAGATAACGAAGCCATCACTATTACGGCTGAGACCACAGATGCAGGCCGCTCAACCAGTAATGACCTTGCTTATAGCTATGGAACAGCTCGTATAACTAAAGGACAAGTTGTTAGCAATTACAACTATGTGCGTATTTGGGAAATTGATAAGAACCACAAGTGGGATATTTTGCTGGAAGTGTTTTCAGCAGTTGAAAACGATTAACAACTATAGAATTTAAAAGAAGAGGGATGATTCACAAGAATCATCCCTCTTCTTTTTTAAAGCTAAATCTTGCCGTATTAAACTTTGTCATTCTGAGCGCAGCGAAGAATGACAATAAATTATACAATACTTCTAAAACAACCCTTCTATAATATCATCAGTTGATAAGCCATCGGCTTCGGCATGGTAACTGCGTACTATGCGGTGGCGAAGGATAGGTTTGGCAATCGCGCGCACATCTTCAATGTCCGGCGAATATTTGCCGTTAAGAACAGCGTGGCATTTAGCTCCCAGGATTAAATATTGTGAAGCACGCGGACCAGCGCCCCAGTTTAGTAAACGTTTTACCTGCGGGGCTGCAAATTCGCCATTGGGGCGGGTTTTGGCTACTAGTTTAACCGCATACTCCAATACGTTATCAGCAACTGGGATATTACGAACTAATTGCTGGAAATATATGATCTGCTCGGCGTTTAAGATATGGTTAACCTTTGTTTGATTTGAGCTGGTTGTATTTTTAACTACTTGCAGTTCCTCGGCAAATGATGGGTAATCTAACGACACGTTAAACATAAACCTGTCTAATTGGGCTTCCGGTAAAGGATAGGTGCCTTCCTGCTCTATCGGGTTTTGGGTAGCCAGTACAAAAAACGGTTTCGAAAGCTGATGCGTTACACCTGCCGCGGTAACGGCCTTTTCCTGCATTGCTTCTAATAAAGCGGCTTGTGTTTTTGGCGGTGTACGATTTATCTCATCAGCTAGTATGATGTTAGAAAAAACCGGGCCGGGTATAAATTTGAAATTCCTGTCCTCTCCCAAAATCTCTGAGCCAATAATATCTGATGGCATCAGATCGGGAGTGAACTGTATTCTTTTAAAATCCAGATCGAGTACCTGAGCAACGGTTTGCACCAGCAAGGTTTTAGCCAAACCTGGTACCCCGACCAATAAGCAATGCCCATTGCTGAAGATAGAAATCAGGACGAATTTAACCACTTCGTCCTGGCCGATAATAACTTTACCTATCTCGGCGCGCAATTGCTTGTAGGCCTTGTTTAAAGCGTCGGCGGCTTCAACATCCGATGGGTATTGCATAGTTTATTTAGTGGTGTTAGCTTGTACCGGTGCCGGAGGTGTAGCCCAGCCTATTAAATCAGAGCAAGTATTAAATTCCGGATCGATCTTGATATAAGTTTCTTTCCTTCTTTTTTCAAACCACTGGCTTACTGTGCGGTTAGTTTTATCATTCAACGCGGCTGCTTGTAGCTTCGGATAATCCTGAGCTAAATTAGCTTTATGCGCGTCGGTAACTGACTTTAGATATAAAATTTTGTAGCTTTTTTTACCGGCATTATCCGTAAACAATTGTGGTTTTGAATAACCGCCAATTTTCATCGTATCAATAACCAAGGCAATTTGCGGGTCGAGCTTATCACTTGGAATAATGGTACTCCTGTTTTGCACATCCTCGGCATTTAGCAACATACCACCATTAAATTTGGTTTCCTTGTCGTCTGAATAAAAGGCGGCCGCGCTTGAAAAGTTTATTTTATTGTTGGTCATTAAATCATTGTAAACACTATCAGCTTTAGCTTTGGCCCGGTTGAGGCTGGCTTGTGTAATTGCAGGGATAATTAAGATATGCCTAACATGCACCTGCTCTCCACGGCGTTCAATCACCTGTAAAAAGTGAAAACCGAAGTCGGTTTCAAATACCGGTGAAATCTCACCCGCTTTTAGTTTAAATGCCCATCCGGCAAAATCCTTAACGTAAGAGTTACGATCAGCAAAGCCTAAATCACCACCATCCGGCGCCGAACCCGGATCTTGCGAATATAAACGTGCCAGTGTGCCAAAATCTTCACCATTTTTCACACGTGTACGTAAATCTTCTGCCTTTTGGCGATAGAAAGACTTTTCATCTTTATTCAGTTTTGGCTGAAAAACGATCACACCAACTTCCACCTCTTTGTTAAATGTAGGCAAGCTATCTTTTGGCATTTTGTTGTAATAGTTTTCAACGTCCTGAGGGGTAACGTTTAACTTTTCAGTTATTTTGGCCCTCATTTTATCAGCAACCAATGCTTCTTTAATATCCGGGCGAATCTCATCCTTATATTGGATAACTGAACGGCCCAGGAATTGCTCAAGCCTGTCCTGGCCACCGGCTCTTTGGGTCATGGTACGCATACGGCGGTCAACCTCATTGTCAACCTCGTCATCCTTAACCTCAATACTATCAATTATGGCTTGTTGCGCTAATATTTTTTGTGCTAATAGTCCGTGTAATATCTGACATTTGATGTCCTGATTAGGAGCACCACCTTGCGCCAGGTAATTGGCATATGATAATTCAATATCGGATTGTAAAATAATATTATTGCCTACAACCGCTGCTATTTTATCAAGTGTGTGCTTTGGAGCACTTGCCATTGCCAGGCTGTCTTTATTTTGTGCGCTGGCTATTGATACTGATAAACATATCCCCAGGATGGCTAACCCAATTTTTCTCATGTATATTTCTGATGCTAAATAGTATGCGGACAGTATCCGCTTAAAAAATCAAATTTCGGTAAAATTTATTAAAAATAGTGGGTTTAAATTTTAGCCAGCTATAATTATGCGAATATGCCGATAAAGCTTGAAACTGTTTAACTACTTTTGGTTAAAATTTGTTAAAGTGAAAACCGAAAATCCAGCAGCGCTGCATTTTATATTGCAGGATGATATATTTTTATTAAATCAGGACCGGGAAGCGTATAGCCACGCGGCTTTAGCTATGGAACAACCTGAACCACAGGCTACCCCATTAGTTGTTGTAGAAACGAAACAAGTTGAGTTTAATTATTTAGGCGGCAACAAAAAAAACTTCCTGATTACGGTCCATTACCCCGGTATTGATTTTATGGCCGATGCGCATTTAACGGCCCTGCAAAACACTTTAAAACGTTTGGGTTTTGAGCTGGATGATGTAGCGATCTTAAATATAGCAAATCACATCGAAGCGGATCATGTAACTATATCAAGTTTTTTCAACCCTAAAAAAATGCTCTTGATGGGTAAAAGCGCTTGGCCGAAAAATATTTCTTCCCTTAAATTAAACGAGCAGCAAACACAAGGCAACTGCGCAATGTTATTTAGTTTTAGTTTTGATGAGATGATGGACAGCAACGATTATAAAAAAGCGTTCTGGGAGCAAATGAAATTGCTGTAATCGGAGTTTATCTTTATTCTTGAATCTTATATCTTGACTCTATCATGCAACAGTTAGTTTTTGCAACCAACAACGCCCACAAGCTGGAAGAAGTAGCCGCCAAAATTGAAGGCAAAATAAAATTATTAAACCTGGCCGATATTGGCTGTATTGAAGAGATTGACGAAACCGGCACAACCTTTCGCGAGAATGCTTCGCTAAAGAGTAGGTTCATTTACGATAAATACCACATCAATTGCTTTGGTGATGACAGCGGACTGGAAATTGAAGCGCTAAATGGCGAACCGGGTGTATTCTCTGCCCGTTATGCCGGCGAGCATGGTAACCATGCCGCGAATATTGATAAAACACTTGCCGCTCTAAAAAACATTACTAACCGTAAGGCAAACTTTCGCACGGTTATATCGCTGATATGGAATGGCGACGAGTATTTTTTTGAAGGTGTAGTAAACGGCACTATCCGAAATGAGCGCAGCGGAACTCAGGGTTTTGGTTATGATCCGATTTTTCAGCCGGATGGTTATACCAAGACTTTTGCTGAGATGAGTTTGGCGGAGAAAAACAAAATCAGCCACCGCGCTATTGCCATGGCTGATTTACTTGACTTTTTAAAGAAAGTTTAAAACTCTACGTGCATCCTTAACGAAAACACATTTACCGGCCCTCTGCTTGCGTTGTAAGCGGGGTTTAAGATAAACTGATAATCGGGTGTTAACCATAATTTCTTTTGGTAAGCGTTAATTTTATAATAAAACTCTGCTACCATTTCGGGTGCATAATTTAGTTTACCGTCGCCTATAATAAATCCATAGCCACCATCAGCTAAATAGTTGCGATGTTCTGACGATAAGCCATCACCTATAAAAGCTAATCCTATTTCATCATCCGGACGTTTCCATGATGTGCCTTTTAATTCAGCGCCAAAGCTTATTGAGCGGTCGATCTCGGTAAAAAACCAGGTTTCAGTATGGCCGTCATTCCAGCTTGCGCGGGCAAATACACCAAGGTCACTGGTTAAATACTGATCGGCACTAATGCCAAACCCTACTTTGTGTCTGCCATAAGCCTCGGTTGAATCTACATTTGGTGCTTTCGGATTTTGGGCGATGGCCTGGTCGTAGTTCCCAAATTTTCCATTATTTAAATAACCCAATAACCGCACGGTACCTTTTTGTCCGCCGATAGCATAGCGCCTTTCATATTCAATATTCTGCGTATTGGCATGCAATATTTTAGCATCCCAAACCGAACCGTTTGCTTGTGTTACCACCATTGTAAACGAAAAACGGAGGGTCCAGTCTGGCTGGCCTAATTCGGTATATAGTCCTAATACATAACCACGGGTGTTTGCGGCATAGTCCCAGGCACCGTTATCCATCAAGGCCCAGTTCATAAATTGCATCCGTGGGTCGTGACTAAATTGATTGTTGTCGAAAAAATCTGCCAAAGCGTATTTACCCGCAGCTATAGAAAAATAACGCTTGCTTTTTAAACCAGCTATCTGGTTTTGGTCATCGGTAATGGTATCTTTTTCTTTCCCCCACTCAAAGGTTTGGCGCAGGTAAAGCCGTGCTATATAAATGGCTGGTTGTGTACTGCCAACCCTATAAACTTCGCCGTTTGGAAAAGCCGCGATACCGGTAGTTTTACTTAATCCGCTACCGCCTGATATTTCCGGGTTAAAAACAATGTCGGCACCTTTCCATAACCTAGCATCCCCAAATAAGGTGCTGGTTATGGATGTTTGAGTTTCGCCCAAGGGTGATAAGCTATTCAATCCTGAATAAGAAGCGCTAAATGGTGGCTTATCCTGCGTAATAGTAGTTTCCTGAAAGTGCAGACTGTAGCGCTCTTGTTTAACAGTGTCTTGTGCAAGTGCATAGTGTGCTGATAATAATGAGATTATTATAAAGGTTAAATGTTTTTTCATAATGAGTGTTTAAAAGAATAACTTAATTTAAGCAAATCAAATATTTTTTTTAGTCTTGTCTAAATTTATTATTTTTCATTAGAATTCTGTGTGAATAAATTTCCTGTTTTAATAGCCTGTGTTTATTCATAATGTAGTCTTACAGAAAAACAAGCTAACTATTAGTGTTAAAAATTACTGTATATGATTTTAGCTTATAGCCATTGACTGAATTTATTAATGAACCAGTTTTTTATCAATTGTGTTAGCAGGCAATAGCAAAATAAAATACCTATTAACCATGGGAAAAAGCTTAACGGTAAAGCTACCAGCTTAAATGCCGACGCGATAGGTGAAAATGGCAATGCGATACCTATCAGCATAATTAGCGATGTAAGCGCCACTACCGGGGTAGCCGCCCAGCTTTGTATAAATGGTATTTTACGGGTACGTATCATGTGCACAATCAGCGTTTGTGATAGTAAGCTCTCCACAAACCAACCGGTTTGAAAGAAATCTGCATGCGCTGTAGAGTTAGCTTTAAATACATACCACAATACCGCGAAGGTGGCATAATCAAATATAGAGCTGATAGGGCCGATATAGATCATGAATTTACTGATGCCGCTGGCATCCCATTTACGGGGCTTAACAATATAGTCGTCGTCCATTTTATCCCATGGGATAGAGATCTGCGAAATATCGTACAATAAATTATTGATCAAAATTTGAATAGGCAGCATTGGTAAAAATGGCAACAGCGCGCTGGCACCCAGCATACTGAACATATTGCCAAAGTTACTGCTGGCCGTCATTTTAATATATTTAATGATGTTACCAAACGTACGGCGACCGTAGATAACGCCTTTACGCAATACCATCAGGTCTTTCTCCAGCAAAATAATATCGGCGCTCTCTTTGGCAATATCCACCGCGGTATCAACAGAGATACCTACATCGGCATCCCTCAAGGCTGCGGCGTCATTAATACCATCGCCCATAAAACCAACGGTGTGGCCTTTGGCCTGTAATACTTTTACTACCCTTGATTTTTGTAGCGGACTTAACTTAGCCAATATGCTGATATCGTCGATGCGGGCGGTAAGCTCCTCATCGCTCATGTTTTCCAGATCTTTACCCAGCAAAATATTAACAACCGGGATGCCTACATCTTTACAGATTTTTTTAGTAACCACCTCATTATCGCCGGTCAACACTTTAATGCTGATGCCTAATTTGTGCAGGGCCTCGATGGATGGTTTGGCAGATGGTTTTGCCGGGTCAAGGAAACCGACAAAGCCGGTTAATATCATGTTGCTTTCGTCGGCAACGGTATAGGTTAGCGGCCTTTCATCGTATTGTTTAATAGCAACCAATAATACCCTTAAACCTTCCTCATTTAATTTACGGGATGTTTTAAGGATCGCTTCCCTGGTTTTTTCATCCATAGGGATGATCGCATCGCTTTTTATTTGCAGCTGATTGTCTTCACCCGGATCAAAAGCATGGGTGCACAAATCAAGCACTTCTTCAACCGCGCCTTTACATATCAGTAGGTGCTTATGGTTTTTTTCTTCGAGGATAACCGACATCCGCCTGCGCTGAAAATCAAACGGGATTTCATCTACCTTCTCAAAAGCTTCACCTTCTTTAAGGCAGTCATGCAGTTCTACGTGCTCCAGTACCGCCAAATCCAACAGGTTTTTAAGCCCGGTTTGGTGATAGCTGTTTAGATAAGCCCATTTCATTACCTCGTTGTCCTCGTGGCCGAAAACATTTAAATGGCGCTCCAAAACAATCTTGTCCATGGTTAATGTGCCGGTTTTATCGGTACATAAAATATCCATGGCGCCAATGTTTTGTATGGCGTTTAAGCGTTTAACCACCACTTTACGTTTCGACATGTTAACCGCGCCCTTAGCCAGGTTGGCGGTAACAATCATCGGCAACATCTCTGGTGTTAAGCCTACCGCTATGGATATGCCGAAAAGTAATGCCTGTAACCAATCGTGTTTGGTGAAGCCGTTAATTAAAAATACCAACGGCACCATTACCAGCATAAACCTGATCAGCAACCAGCTTACACTGTTTACACCTTTATCAAAACTGGTTTCGGCACGCTTGCCTATCAATGATTTTGAGAGAGAACCGAAATAAGTTTCACTTCCGGTATTTACTACCACCGCGTGGGCCGTACCGCTCACCACGTTGGTCCCCATAAAACAAACATTATCCAGGTCAAGTGGCGAAATTTTGTCGGCGTTTTTATTAGCTGCTTCTGTTTTTTCAACCGGCAGCGCTTCGCCGGTTAACATAGCCTGGCTCACAAATAAATCCTTCGACTGCATAATACGCACATCCGCAGGGATCATATCCCCCGCTGAAAGCAAAATAATATCTCCGGGAACCAATTGTTTAATGTCAATTTCTTCTCTGCCGGTTTGTTCGCGCAAAACGGTAGCCGTTGTCCTAACCATCGACTTTAGCTTCTCAGCCGCCTGGTTACTGCGGAATTCCTGTACAAAGCGCAGCATGGCGCTTAGCATCACCATAATGGATATTACAATAACCGTAGTATAATCCCTGTCGGCAGGAGCCTGGATAATTACGTCGGTAATTAGGGAGATGATAGACAACACCACTAATACACCAATAAAGGGGTTTAAAAAGGCTTCAAAAAATTGCACATACCATTTGGGAGCTTTTTCATGCGCAACCTCGTTTAAGCCATAAGTATGCAAACGATCTTTTACCTCTGCCGGCGAAAGGCCAAGCTCATGACTTTGCAGTGCGAAAAGGTAATTCTCTTTACCCTGGCCTGAAACTTGTTTAATTTTTAATGCTGATGCGGTGCTGAATTCTGTAGATTGATGACCGTTGTTTTTACCTAAAGCGGCTTTTAATTTTTCTCTCTTAAGCATGATAGTAATAATAACCCGTGGCCGGGCAGCTTAAAAGAGCAGACCTGGTTAGCGGGAGTTTTGTAATAAATGATATGAGCTTCGACTCGGACCAGTATCCATTTTGTTTGTTTTTTTAATATTTGTGCGAAGATACGTTTTTTAATTGTGCAATGGGATTGCATTATTTTTTACACTGTCTGCAAATGCCTTTTACCACTAAATTCATTTCTATTGATGTAAAATCATCGGGCAATAATACTTCCGGGATTTTACTGTTTGGCAGGCAAAAAGTTTCTTTACAAACGATGCAATTAAAATGCACATGCAAATCATGATGCTGCCCTTCATCACAGCCGGCGGCGCATATGGCATATTTAGGTGAACCTGTGCCATCATCTATCACGTGAATTAATCCCTTTTCAACAAAAGTTTTTAATGTGCGGTATATGGTAATTCTATCGGCAGGTTGCAGGCTTTTTTCAATATCAGTTAAGCTCGCGGCGGATTTTTGTTTCAATAGCGATTCCAGTACCAAAATGCGCATTGCAGTTGGATTGATTTTTTTGTCTGTCAGCTTTAGTTCTGTGCTTACATTCATAATTAAATCAATTATGGGCTATCAATTCGCAAATTTAAGTTTTACAATTTAAATACTGTGTAAAGTTTTGTTTAACTCATGCTACCGCATTCCATAAAAAACTGTTGTAAATAAGTTTCCATAAAGGTGTGGCGTTGTTCAGCAAGTTTTTTACCAGTAGCGGTATTCATCTTATTTTTCAGCAAGAGTAGTTTTTCATAAAAATGGTTAATGCTGGGCGCTGTAGTGTTTTTATATTCCTCCTTACTCATATTAAGGTTGGGTTTTATTTCGGGATTATATATTTCACGGCCCTTAAAGCCACCATAGCTAAATGCGCGGGCAATGCCTATTGCGCCAAGGGCATCAAGCCGGTCGGCATCCTGTACAATACTGAGTTCGGGTGATTGAAAGCTTAAGTTATCAAAACCTGATTTGAAGGAGATGTGGCGTATGATTTGTTGAACATGGGTAATGACATGCTCATCCACCTTTATACTGTGAAGGAAGTTTCCGGCCGTTGCTGGGCCAATTTCCTCATCGCCGTTGTGAAATTTGCTATCGGCAATATCATGCAAAAGGGCAGCTAGCTCAACAGTAAGCAGGTCGCAATCTTCAGTAGCGGCAATTAGTTTCGCGTTGGTGTGTACGCGGTGTATGTGCCACCAATCGTGCCCACCCTCGGCATTTAGGAGAGAGGTACGTACAAACTGAACGGTTTTATCAATTATTTTGGAGTTACTCATCATTCAATAATATCTGCAAAGATATTATTGTTAGCTTACTTTGGCCATATGAGGTGCCCCCTGGGGCTTGGTATCGATCAATTCAGCTACTTCGAAACCTAAAACTTCTGCTATTTGAAAAAGTCGTTCAACGGTTATTTTAGTATATCCAAGCTCAATTTTACTATATGCATTTTGCGAGATAGCCAGTTTTGCAGCCAAATACTCTTGTGTGTAATTACGGTATTCTCTTTTGTTCCGGATATTGGCCGCAATAGCTTTTATCTTGAAATTTAATCCCTCATTCATAAATACTACAATTGTTATTGCAGGTACTTACGAAAGTATTGTTTAAACGGTTTTTGAATTAAGAAATATTATAATACTTAGGGGCGGCTTTTCATTTCAGCAAGTATCGCTCTTAAAAACTCGGTAGGGTGTTGTGAGCCAATAATATACACCAAACCATCCCGGTCTGTTAAGTGTATAGCTTCTTTGCCGCCGGTATAAAAGCGGATGGTTCCTTTGCTGTGCAGGTTATAAACCGGGTTATTAAACAGGTAGCGGCTATACTCGCCTTTTTCTGCTTTAACAATGCTGTTCAGGTCGATTTTTACCAGGCGGGTGGTCCACAAACCATCAAGCAAAATACTTTTATTAATAACGCGGGTGCGGAAATGCAGCAGAAAGCCCATAATGATAGAAATAACCAAAATGGCAAAACCTACCACCACCAATAAAGCATTAGATCGCTGATCGGTAAAAAAGTAGGCCGCAAAACAAAACATCGACATTACCAGGCGTATGGTAATAGGAATAAACTCCCTGCCCAGGTATTGTTTTTCAATAAAATCGGGTTTATCGCTCATGTTTTAATTAATTCGAATATAGTAACTTTTTTAGTGTTTTTGCTCACTTTGTAATGTTCGCTGCTGCGATAACCAGCAAGCCAAATGATGTCGCCATTTCCGTTTATCAGCAAAGGTATCTGTGTTTTTTGGTGCACCGGTATTTTTTGGTCGATGAAATAATCACTTAACTTTTTTTTCGTTTTCATCCCCAGCGGGTAAAAATAATCGCTTTGCTGCCAGGCACGGATGGTTAGCGGATAAACCAACAAATCAGCATCAATACTTACAGCCAAAGGGTTGTCTTTTACAATAAGCGGACTGTCATCATGCAGCAGGGTTATTTTGTAGTTATTATAATTAACCACATGGTTATTTGGATTGATGGTTATTTCAGCCGGGTGGACCGTTTTTTTGGCAAGGATGATATTTTCCCTGTCGAGTATCAACCTGTAACCTAAACTTTCAAAAACCCTACCCGAATGTTTATCGAGCGAAGAGATCAGATCATCAATCGTTGTTTCATTAAAACCATAAGGTTGCAGCAGGTTAAATAGTAGCAGTCGCTTAGGCTCTAATTTTTTCACGGCTTCCAATGGCAGATGAATTTCGTCCTCTTGTTGAATAAGCAGGTCTTTTTTTAATTCTGATAGCTTTAATTCCAGCAGCGTTTCCATTTCCCTGAAATGTTGCAGATTATTTTCGAATGTTTTTTCTAAACCGGGATTTAGTTCCTTAAGCTTGGGAATAACTTCGTGGCGTATTTTATTTCGGGCGTATTTTACAGATGAATTGGAACTATCTTCCACATATTGCAGGCCGTTTTGCTGAATTAACTGCTGAATATCCTCCCGGTTCAGGAATAATAGAGGCCTCACCAGGTCGCCGTTTTTGGGCAGGATGCCATGTAAGCCAGCTATGCCTGTGCCGCGGGTAAGGTTTAACAATATAGTTTCAATCGTGTCGTTTTGATGATGCGCGAGCGCAATAGCATCATAACCATGCTGTTGCTTAAGTTGTTGAAACCACTGATAGCGTAAATCGCGGGCTGCCATCTGGATGGAAATCTTGTGGTTGGCGGCGTAGTCGGCGGTATTAAAGTTGATGGTGTAAAATGGCACGCCAAGTTGCTGAGCCAGGTTTTTGCAAAATTCCTGGTCGGCAAGGGCATCATCGCCGCGCAGCTGAAAGTTACAATGAGCAATGCTAAAATTATACCCGGCCGCTTTTAACAGGTGCGCCATTAAAACAGAATCCATGCCGCCACTAACAGCGGCAAGCACTTTGCCGGCAGGTTTGAACAGTTTGTTTTGTTCAATAAAATCAGTAAATTGTTTAACCGGCAGCATTCATCAAAATTATTAATTTAATAACCCCAACAAAAAACTAATTTTGCCATTGTGAGTAAATACGTTATAATTTTTTTATTACTACTGGTGGCGGGGAATGTTATCGCCCAAAAAAAATCATCAAAAGTAAATTTAATTTCATCTACTAAAAGCCAGCATGACAAGATCAGTGGCCTGGATGTGATTAAGGTATATAATGGCATCTGGACCCAGGACCGCACCCGCATGAGTTCGGATAGTGCCTACTTTTATCAAAGCGCCAACGCTTTTGATGCCTTTGGTCACGTAGCTATTAACCAGGGCGATACACTGAATATTTATTCGGATAAACTTAACTACAACGGAAATACCAAGATAGCTATATTAACCGATAACGTGAAAATGGTTGATAAGGAAGCAACCTTAACCACCAATTTTTTCAATTATAATACAGCTACCCGCATTGGTACCTATACCAACGGTGGTAAGCTGGTGAGTAAAACCAATACACTGGTAAGCCAGAACGGTTATTATTTTGCAGGTACGCATGATGCTTATTTCAGGTATAATGTGGTTTGTACTACTAATGACGCGCTGATTTATACCGATACCATGCGCTATAACTCGCAAACACGTATAAATTATTTTTATGGGCCAACCCGTATTTATGGCACCAAGGATAAGGATACCCTTTTAACTGATAATGGCACTTACAATACCATAGTTGAGCAGGCGCTATTCACCAAGAATAACTTATATAAACAGGGTACCAAATCATTAACCGGCGATACCTTGTTTTATGACAGGCTGAAAGGCTACGGACGATCTGTTAAACACGTTACTTTTAATGATGATGAGCAAAAAATAACGATTAAGGGTGGATTGGGGACTTATTTTAAGAAGAATGATCTGGCGATAGTTACCCGCGACCCATACGTGATTTTGGTTACCGAAAACGCAGATTCGACTAAAAAGGATACTTCAAAAGCGGTGCCACCACCGCTTCAAACTAAAAAAGGGGATAAAAAGCAATTAACCGATAATAAGGCTAATAAAGCTGAAATTGGTAAATTTAAATTACCGGGGCAGCAACAATTAATTGGCCAGGTAAACAGCAAATTAACCATGCCGGTTATCGATTCATTCAGCAAAAAGATGCCGAACAAAATGAGTGCGGATTCAGCCGGGAAAATGTTATCGGCACAAAGCAAAAAAATAAGTATGCCAGATTTGGGTAAAATAAAATCGGGCATAAAAAACTTACAAAAAGGTAAGTTAGATACTAACGAAATTGTAACGAGCAAACCGCCGATTATTCCCAAAGATACGAGCAAGGTAAAAAAAGACTCGGTTTATATGTCGGCAGATACGATTGAGACACGAATACTGACATACAAAGAGCTTATTGTGCTGCAGGAGCAGGAACGATTGTCGCATATCAGAGATACTACGATTAAAAAAACGCCATCTATTGTTTATAAGGTTGCCCCTAAGTTTTTGAGTATAGAAGCACCAAAAATTCCGAGGGATACCAGCTATCATCACCGGGATTACTTTGGGCGCCCGAAACTCAAGCCGACAATACAGGCGAAGCCTAAGAAAGACCAGATTATAGCTAAAAGCAAAAAGGTTGTTAAAGTAGATTCCACATTTTTAGACCGGAAAATAGTATTGAAGGATACCGCGAGGATAAGGATATTGTATGCCTTCCATAGTGCGAAGATATTTAAGTCGGACTTGCAGGCTAAGGCAGATTCGATGTTTTATAGTAACAGCGACTCCACCATACGATGTTATGCGAAGCCAATGATATGGACACAGGGCTCGCAACTATCAGGCGATACCATTAACCTCATCATGAAAAACAAAAAGCTGGATAAGATGGATATGTTTCCAAATGCTTTTATTGTAAATATTGAGAAAAACGATTCCACGCATTTTAACCAGGTTGGCGGAAAGAAAATGCGTGGCTTTTTTAAGGATAATAAATTAAGCCGTGTGTTTTTTGATGGTAATGTGGAGTGTATATACTTTGTGCACGACAGTACAACCCATTTGGTTACAGATATGCAACGGTCATTCGCAAGTAGGATGCGGTTAAATTTAAAAAATAACGAGGTAACTGACCTTGCCTTTTTAACCAAACCAGACCATCGTTATATACCTATTGAAAAGGTTAAGGAGGATGAAAAAATATTAAAAGGCTTTATATGGAAACCGAAAGACAGGCCAATATCCAAAGAGTCGGTACTGCCATCATACAATAAGTTGCGCGATACTACTACCAAGCATATTGCCGGGGTACCTCGCCCTAAGAAAATGTATTCAGGTAAAGATAAGGGTGTAGGAAAAGCTTTGCCGGGTGTAAAGGCAGCGGCAGATAGTGTATTGAATAAGCAACCCGGAGGCTTACAAAATGGTTTACCCGGAACAAATAGTAAAGCCGATAGTACCACTAAACAAACACCGGTTATTAAGCCTGCTGTGATAAATGGGAAAAAGGATTCAACAGGTGTTAAACCAATTAGTTTGGGGCCACCACTGAACGCGAAAAAGGATACTATAAAGTGAATTTCGCTCTCAAAATACAATGGATATATGTGTTTTGTATTGTTAAAAAAACTTTCATAAAACACTTGTAAATTAGCGGTTTTGTGTTTAACTTAGTGTAACCAATTTGCAAACCTCAATTGCAATAAAAAAGATAAACCAGGAGAAATCGCTATGAAAAAGAAATCTACTGTAGTTAATCAGCCGGAGAAGACTGAAGCTATAAAGCCAGAAGCGTCAATGCCACAAAATCACATTAGAAGCAACCATTTGTCGCAAAACCTGTGGGATCATACACACGGCCGGTCCAAATATCCATTTGGAAGCGATCGTGGTCCGGCATGCTTTTAAATGCTGGACTTATTGTGTGATCAGCCTGTCTTCAAAAAATAAGAACGGCAGCTGGTTTTGTATGCCTTTTATTTTCCAGATGGGGCCTTGTTGGCAATAAAGAATAATATTGATCTGTTGATCCTGCTTTTTCTCGTATTCGGCTAAAACTTGCAGGCATGAGCCACACGACGTAATTGGCTTAGTGATCGCGAACTCATCAGAATGCGCGGTTATCGCCATCGTAACGATTGGATCGTCGGGATGGTTGGCACCCCAATAAAATAATGCGACACGCTCCGCACATAGGCCTGATGGATATGCTACATTTTCCTGGTTACTGGCATGTATTATTTTACCGCTTTGCAGCTGCATAGCTACACCCACCCTAAATTTTGAGTATGGAGAGTGTGAATTTTTTAGCGCCTTAACGCTTTCAAGACAGAGGTGTTTGTCGGATGTATTAAGCTCGTGCAGGTTATCGTACTCCTGAAAAGCTATTTTTATTTCATGATTTACCATTTATATATCCCCGTAAAAATGTGGGGGATACAAGATAGGTAAAAATTTAATTAAGATGCAATAGGCTTATTAAAAGGATGCGTATAAATTGCCGCGCGGTTAATTTCGGCTAAAGCCATAAAAATGCGCGATTCATTACCGTCAGCTAAAGCAGACGGCAATGAATTATACTCAAAATAAATTATAATCAATTCATTGCCGTTGGCTTCAGCCAACGGATGTTTAAACAAGAATTTGGCTTTAGCCAAAATTTGCAGCAATTGATTTTAAGTTAATCATACCGCTACATCCAGTGTAACGCTTTCTAAATCTTCAGCTACTAATGGATTGATACTTTCATCATCCTTTTCAACGCGCAGATTATTTACAATGTGTTGTTGGCGGGTTGGAGTATTTTTGCCCATGAAGTATTCCAGTAAACCTTTGATGTTGGCATCCTTCAGTATAACCGGGTCGAGGCGGATGTCTTTTCCGATGAATAAACCGAATTCTTCGGGCGAAATCTCACCCAAACCTTTAAATCGGGTTATTTCGGGTTTGGTGCCCAACTTGGCTATGGCATTGCGTCGCTCGTCATCGCTGTAGCAATAAATGGTTTCCTTTTTATTACGCACACGGAATAGTGGCGTTTGCAGGATAAACACGTGCCCGGCCTTTACCAGATCCGGGAAAAATTGCAGGAAGAAGGTCATCAACAGCAAGCGGATGTGCATACCGTCAACATCGGCATCTGTTGCTATTACAATGTTGTTATAGCGTAGACCATCTAACCCATCTTCAATATTTAAAGCGTGTTGCAGCAGGTTAAATTCCTCGTTTTCGTAAACCACCTTTTTGGTTAGTCCGTAGCAGTTTAGTGGCTTTCCCTTCAGACTGAATACGGCCTGAGTTTGCACATCGCGCGATTTAGTGATGGAACCGCTGGCCGAGTCACCTTCGGTGATGAATAGGGTGGTATCCTGCTTGCGTTCGTGGGTATCTTCAAAATGCAGCTTGCAGTCGCGCAGTTTGCGGTTATGTAATGATGCTTTTTTTGCGCGTTCGTTAGCCAGTTTCTTAATGCCGGCAATATCCTTGCGTTCCCGCTCCGATTGCATAATGCGTTTAAGCAATGCATCGGCCGCTGCAGGGTTTTTGTGAAGATAATTGTCAAGTTCTTTTTTGACAAAATCATTGATAAATCCACGGACAGAAGGTCCCTCAGGCCCAACGTTTTGCGAGCCTAATTTGGTTTTGGTTTGCGACTCAAATACCGGTTCCTGTACTTTTATAGCGATGGCGGCAACAATGGACGCACGTACATCCGAAGCATCAAATTCCTTTTTATAAAACTCGCGGATGGTTTTTACCACCGCCTCGCGGAATGCCGCCTGGTGTGTACCGCCCTGTGTGGTATGCTGGCCGTTAACGAATGAATAATATTCTTCGCCGTATTGCTGGCCGTGAGTCATGGCTATCTCAATATCCTCACCTTTTAAGTGAATGATAGGATAGCGGATATTTTCTACATCAGTATTTTTGTTCAGCAGGTCATAAAGGCCTCGTTCAGATAAATACTTCTGACCGTTAAAGTTGATGGTTAATCCGGCGTTCAGGAACACGTAGTTCCAGATCATGTTCTCTACAAACTCCGGTATAAAGCGGTAATGCCTGAATATGGTATCATCCGGTAAAAAGTTAATGGCGGTACCATTCCGTTGCGATGTTTCTTTTTCGGCTTCGTCACGAATTAATTCGCCTTTGGCAAATTCAGCAATTTTGGTACGACCATCACGATAAGATTGTACGGTAAAGCTATTTGACAAGGCATTTACAGCTTTGGTACCTACACCATTTAGGCCTACCGATTTTTGGAAAGCTTTGCTATCGTATTTACCACCGGTATTTATTTTAGATACGCAATCAATCACTTTACCCAGTGGGATGCCACGGCCATAATCGCGCACGGCCACCTTATGATCGCTCATGCTGATTTCGATAGAGCGGCCTGCGCCCATTACAAACTCATCTATGGAGTTATCTACAATTTCTTTCAGCAAAACGTAAACGCCATCATCATAAGCCGATCCATCGCCCAGCTTGCCAATATACATGCCGGGGCGTAAACGGATATGCTCTTTCCAGTCTAACGACCGTATACTATCATCATCGTAATTTACTTCTGCCATTTTTAAGTATCAAGTATTTAGTATCAAGTAATTAGATTACCTGCGTGTAGGTATGCTCGTTGAGTTGACTCACCCCGACTGCGCTGCGCTGGTCGACCCTCTCTTCGCCTGCGGCGGAAAGAGGGTAAGCTTCAATAAGTGGAGCTTTTACCTCTTCCTACAAAAATAAAATATTGGGGCTGAAATGCGAATGCAATTATGTTAACTTATTAACAAAATCCGAAGTATCAGGGAGTGAATTTAAAAGAATGACTAACGCAGTTCACATCGCGGTAAAAATCAGGGTCTTTGTAATTGGTAAAAAAGATGGCAATCAGTGTTCCGGTATGGTTTTTTTGCAGGGAAACGATCAAAGCATATTTGTAATGATGAATTACCTGCATATCGCGCAAGTTTAATAAATATGATTTGCCTGCATCTGCATTATATTCTGCGAGTACATCCGCAGGGATATTACGCACCATAAAGTTTTGACTGCCTGTTAGTCCTATGGCATAAGCTTTGCCAATATCTACATACATAGAATCGGGATTGGCAAGTTCAGTTTTTTTGTTATTCTGGGCATTTTCATAGCTCAGCCAATTTTGTTTTTGTGATCTAACCATTAACCATACTTCACAATTATGTTGGGGTTCTTCCAGTGCGAAATCAAAAGAAAAATAGTCATTGTTTATTGCCTTAACTTCCTTAAATCCTGATGGGAAGGTAAACTTAAGGTCGGCTTCTTTTAATAAAAGATAAAAATCTTTGCGTTGGCTATTTGCCGGTACAGGTTTAGTTTGGGCAAAAGTATATAGGCTGCAATAAAAAAATATTGCAAAGAATACTATAAATAATAGAGGTTTAGACTGCTTCACAATAGTTTTTAATCCTTAGGGAAAACAAAAAACTCAATAATCTAAGTTATGCGAAATTTTTTTAACTATAGAACATTTATTGATAAATGTTAAACAATATGATTTCAATAAGCTACTTATTATAAAATAATAATAAATAGAGCATATTACTAAGTTAAGATGAACAACCACATTTTAACGATATTAGCAGTATATGAACAAAATGGTTAATTGGTTTTTGGCTGTTTCGCTGCTTTTAGTTGCCGCTTGTGTTACTAATAGTAGCGATAATCGTAAAACTATTTTCAATATCAACCTTGATGATGATCTTACATCATTAGACCCTGCTTTTGCGAGGAACCAAAATGCCATTTGGATGGATAACCAGCTTTATAACGGATTGGTACAGTTGGATGATAACCTAAAGGTGAAGCCCTGTATTGCCAAAAACTGGGAAATAAGCGCAGATGGTTTACAATACATTTTTCATTTAAGGAATGATGTGTTTTTTCAGGATGATGATCGATTTAAAAACGGGATTGGGCGAAAGATTACGGCAGCCGATTTTGTTTACAGCTTTGGTCGATTAATAGATGCGAAGGTTGGTTCATCAGGATCATGGATATTTAGTGATAAGGTTGTGGGGGGGCAAAGCTTTGTGGCGTTAAATGACAGTACTTTTAGTATACAATTAAAACAACCATTCCCTCCTATGCTGGGTTTGTTGAGTTCGGCATATTGCTCGGTAGTGCCGCATGAAGTTGTTGATTTTTATGGAAAGGATTTCAGGAGCCACCCTGTGGGTACTGGTCCGTTTAAATTTAAGTACTGGAAAGAGGGCGAGGTTTTGGTGTTTTTAAAGAATGAAAGATATTGGGAAAGGGATAGCACAGGCCATCGGCTACCTTATTTAGATGCCGTGCGGGCCAGCTTTATCCCGGATAAGCAAACGGCGTTTATGGCTTTCATTAAAAGGGACCTGGATTTTTTTAACGGGATAAATGGCAGCTATCGAGATGATATTTTGACAAAAAGCGGGCATATCACCCAAAAGTATAAAGGGAAATTTATTATGGTTACCCATCCGTATTTAAATACGGAGTACCTGGGAATAATTGTAGATACCAATTTGGATATATTAAAAAACTCACCGTTAAAATTGTTGAAGATACGGCAGGCCATTAATTACGCTATCGACAGGCAAAGTATGATCAAATATTTGCGCAACAGCATGTGTACGCCGGGCAATGCCGGGTTTATACCTAAGGGCATGCCGGGGTTTGATGATAAGAAAGTGATCGGTTATAATTATGACCCTGAAAAAGCGCGACAATTGCTTGCTGAAGCAGGTTTTCCGGATGGCAAGGGCTTGCCCGAAATTACACTGTACACCGTAAGCAGTTACCGCGACCTGATAGAATATATACAAGGCGAGCTTAATCAAACTGGCATTAAAACCCGTGTGGAAATAATGGAGGGCGCAAGTTTGCGGGAACAGATTGCGAAGAATGGTGTTAACTTTTTCCGTGCGTCATGGAATGCGGATTATCCGGATGGGGAGAATTATCTATCGGTTTTTTACTCGAAGAATAAAGTGCCTTTCGGGCCGAATTACACTGCTTTTAACAATAAGCAATTTGACAAGCTGTATAACCAAAGCTATCATGTAATAAATGACAACGCCCGGTATGCACTTTATCAGCAAATGGATAATTTAATGATGCAGCAATCCCCGGTGGTGGTTTTATATTATGATAATTTGGTAAACCTTTACCAGAACAATATCAGCGGCTACCGCGTTAACGGGATGAATTTACTGACTTTGAAATATGTTAAAAAAAGATGATTGGGCTGATTATTGATTGAAACTGATCTGTAATAAAATTGATAGCTTACGTTTAGCGATTTTATATTAATTTCAGCTTTCTTTTAACTGAATATGAAAAAGCTGTTTTTAATACTCGTTGCAACGGTGTTTGCCATCGGTAGTTTTGCTCAAACTACTGTAAAACCAATATTTTATTCTATATCATTCCCTAACGCTGCCCACCACGAGGCTGAGATTGTAATGACGTTACCGCAAGCACCGGGTACCGCTTTAGTGTTTAAAATGAGCCGGTCATCCGCCGGCAGATATGCTACCCATGAATTTGGGAAAAATATATATAATGTTAAAGCCACGGATGTGGATGGTAATGTGCTCGATCTGAAACAGATTGAAGGCGATGTTTACACATTAAAGGACCACCCCGAAACGGTGAAAATAAGTTACACTTTATTTGCTGATTGGACAGATGGTACTTATGCCTGCATTGATCCAAGTCACGCGCATTTAAATTTTCCGGCAGTTTTTATGTGGACCGTAGGTCTGGATGCCCGCCCGATAAAAGTTGAATTTAATGACCTGGATACCTATGGCTGGAAAGTAGCTACGCAATTGCCTCATGACGGGGTTAATATATACTCGGCACCAAACTTGCAATATTTGTTTGACAGCCCCACCGAGCTTTCAAACTTTAAAGAAACCAGCTGGCCGGTTGTAAATACTGATGGAAAAACAGAAAAGATAAACTTAGTAGCACACTCCGACGACAGCCAGGAAACCATTGACAATTTTGGCAAAATGGTGCAAAAGGTTGTACTGGAAGAAAAGGCTGTTTACGGCGAGCTGCCATCATATGACTATGGCGAATACACCTTTTTAGATGATGTTTATCCGTCAAATTCCGGGGATGGAATGGAGCACCGTAACTCCACTTGTATTGTGGAAACTGATAAGCAAATAGCGGGTAACGAAATTGATGAACTAAGCACGTTCGCGCATGAATATTTTCATAGCTGGAATGTAAAGCGCATCCGTCCAAAATCATTAGAACCGTTTGATTTTTCACATGCCAACATGAGCAGCGAGCTTTGGTTTGCCGAAGGCTTTACCCAATATTATGGCGAAATGCTATTGGTGCGCGCAGGCTTTCATAGCGTTGATGATTATACGAAAACTTTATCGGGCTTAATCAATTCTGTATTAAACTCACCGGCTGCTGCAAAATATTCGCAAACACAAATGAGCCGTTACGCGGTATATGCGGATAATGGAGTATCGATAGACCCTGTTAACAGCAATAACACTTATCTTACTTATTATTACTACGGCGGCGCTACCGCCGTAGCGCTTGACCTGCGTTTGCGCAGCGAGTTTAACCTGACGCTTGATGATTATATGAAAGCTGTTTGGCTTGCTGTAGGCAAAGTGCAAAGGCCTTATACCATTCCTGATCTGCAAAAAATATTGGGTAAGCTTACCAACCCTAAATTCGCAGATGACTTTTTTACCCGTTACATCTACGGAGTAGAAAAAAACAACTACGAAGCATTACTGGCTAAAGCGGGTTTAATATTACAAAAAGCCGCTCCGGGTAAAGCCTGGGCTGGTCCGCTGGGTTATGGCTATGGGCGGAGAAGAGCTGGTGCAGCAAGTGTAACTTCTGCCGAAGGACTTACATTGCAATCGACAACCTTGGCCGGCTCACCTATTTATAAAGCAGGTTTAGATGCAGGTGATATTATTTTGAAGGCAGATGGTACAGTTATTACTGATGTAAAATCATTTAATGATGTTGTTGCCTCCAAAAACATTGGCGATAAACTAGTGGTTGATTATAAAAACCGCACCGGCGCGCATACCGCTACGGTAACTTTAGAAGAAAACCCATACTTTGAAGTGGTTACTTTTGAAAAAGCAGGCAAAACATTAAGCAAGGAACAACAGGATTTCCGCAATAGCTGGTTATCCTCAAAAGTTAAATAATGGCTATACCAAAAATTGCTGTTGTAGGGCCGGAGTCGACGGGGAAGTCAACCATGTCGGCTTATTTGGCGAAACATTATCATACCATTTGGGTGCCCGAGTTCGCCCGCGATTATTGCGCCAAGCTAACTGAGCCCTGCACCTGGCAGGATGAAATTAATATGTTTTACGGTCAACTGGCCTTGGAGGCTGAGATGTTGCCGTTGGCCAATGAATTGCTGATCTGCGATACAACGTTTATTACGGTAAAAATCTGGAGCGATTATACCTTTGGTCGTACGCCACAGGAGGTTTTGGATGAACTGCCCAAACACTCTTATGATCTTTACCTGTTATTAGACATTGATCTGCCCTGGGAGGAAGATCCATTGCGAGATTTTCCGCATATGCGGGAGCATTTTATGGGCGTTTGGTTAAAAGAATTGCAAGCCTTGGATGCGCGTTATGTACTTATATCCGGAACGGGTGATGACCGGTATGAAAATGCTGTTAAGGCTATTGATGAGTTTATAGGGTAGCATTACGCCGAATTGACTCACCCCGACTACGCTACGCTGGTCGCCCCTCTCTTCGCCCGTGACGGAAAGAGGGCGGGGAAAAATTTCTCGCGTTAAGGATAGTAGCGGGTACCTGCCCGTAGTTAATGCCCTGTGTAGTATGAGCGCCTGCCGGTAGGCAGGCAGGGATAGCCTGCACGCTTCTATCAGCAGGAACGCCCAATTAACCAAATCCATTTCTCTTCCTAAGTCTCTTTCCATCAAAATATAAAATAATCTTATCTTCATGCAACGTTCTAAAAAACGCTGTGTCTTGTTATATGAAAGCTGCAAAATTTGGAATCCGTATACATTGATAAGCATTACGACCTGGTGGTTGAGTGTAAGCAGGGTAGTAAAAAAGCCTGCTACGAGCTGTACAAGTTATATTCTAAAGCGATGTTAAACGTCGCCTTTAGGATAGTGGGCAATATTGCCGAGGCTGAAGATGTATTACAGGAATCGTTTTTGGATGCTTTTAATAAGCTGAAAGATTTTAGGCAGGAAACCACATTTGGCCTTTGGCTTAAGCAAATTGTGGTAAACCGCTCCATAAATTTTTTACGGAAGCGCAAAATGGATTTGGTTGATATTGACGGCGAACAATTGGACAATATACCGGATGAAGAGGTTGAAAACGACGAAGATACCTTGTTTAAAGTAGCCCAGGTTAAGGATGCTATGAAAGAGTTGCCGGATGGTTACCGGGTGGTATTATCGTTGTATTTATTAGAGGGTTACGATCACGAAGAAATAGGCCAGGTTTTAAACATTACAGAAAATACCTCGAGAACACAGTTTTTGAGGGCAAAAAGAAAATTAGCAGAGATATTAAAAAGGAAAGGGATAACACAATGAGCAAGCGACTAGAAGATTTTATCAGGGCGAACCGAGAGGAATTTGATGACCTTGAACCAAGAGCTGGCTTATGGGCTGAGATTGAAAAGCAATTACCCGAAGAGCCAAAAAAGCGTGAAGCCAAAACATTCACCATAGGCTTTGTGCTGCGTGTGGCGGCTACCGTAATATTGGTAATGGGGATAAGCTTTATAGTATTTTTAAAGAGTATAGAAAAAAGAGGCGTTGACCTGGCAGATATTAACCCCGAATATGCCAAGCAGCAAATGCATTATGCATCGCTTGTGGAAACTAAGCGTACTGAGCTTAAACAAATTGCTAAAAGCGACCCGGCTTTGTACCAGGAGTTTAGCAAGGAAATAGCGCAAATGGATTCGACTTATAAAAAACTGAATAGCGATTTAGCCAACAGCCCCAACCAGGAGCTTGTTTTGCGGGCGATGATACAAAACTTACAAATACAAACAGAAGTGCTTAACCAACAATTGAACGCGATTGAGCAATATAACCAAGATAAAAAAGATCAAAAAAATGAAACCAAAAATATTTAATTCCGCAATTGTAATAGTTGCCGCTTGCTTCGCCATAAGCTTAACAAGCCTTGCCCAAACTCCGGTTAAGGCAATTGCGCCAACAGATTCGGTGGTGGCGCCTGTTGCTCCAGTGGATATTAATGTGGAACCGGTAATGGTGTCAACCAATACATCAACCACTATAAATACAAAAGTTATTAAAGTAAAACTGCATAAGTTAAATGCACAGTTAAAAAAATTAAGCGTACAAGCCAATGCACAGGTAATGGCTGCAGTAAAAAACATTAATGTAGATGTTGATACCGATATAGATGATATTGCCCCGCAGGTAAATGTTATTGTTAACAACGCGGGTGTTAACACCATTACAACAACTACTACCGGTGATGATGATGACCGGGTTAAAAATTATAGTAAAACCTACCCTGCTGACGCAAATGATATACTATCGATAGAAAATAAGTATGGTAACGTTACGGTTAACACATGGAACAGGAACGAGGTTAAAGTGGATGTGCAAATAAAGGTTTCGGCCGGAAGCGATGATGCTACGCAGAAACTACTGGATAATGTGAACATAAGTGATGCTAAGAATGGATCGTTAATCAGCTTTAGGACTATTATAGGTGAAGTGAAAAGTTCGTGGTATTCGGTATTCCAGGGTGGTTCAAGCAGGAAAATGGAGATCAATTATACCGTTTATATGCCTGCAAAAAACGAACTGGTAATTGACAACCGTTACGGAGGGGTTTATTTGCCGGACCTGGAGGGTAAAGTAACTATAAATAGCTCTTACGGTAGCCTTAAGGCCAGATCATTAACCAATGAGAGCACGCTAAGAGTAAAATACGGTAATGCCAACATAGAAAATTTAAATAATTGCACCATCCAGCTTTCTTACGGTGATCTTACGGTTGGATCGGTAAATGCACTTACGGCAGATGTAAGTTATAGCCCGGTTAAAATAGGCAAATTGCATACCTCGGCAACTATAAACTTAAGATATGGCGGTGGTTTGCAAATTGGCGACCTGGATAGAACAGTAAAGAGTTTAGACATATCTTCATCCTACTCCAACATAGACATTGGCCTTAGCGGCGACGAAAATGCCGACTTTGCGATAGTAACCCGCTACGGTGATTTTAATTACGGCGAGCATGCATTTACCGTAACCGCTAAAACACCGGATGATGGTGAAAAAGGCTTCCACTCAACTAAAAGCTATAAAGGTTATATAGGCAGAGCCAATAGTGGTAAAACGATTGCCATTAATTCGAGCTATGGCAATGTGAAATTCAATTAAGGGAGTTTATTGATTGAATGAGTTGATTAAGTGAGTAGTTTTTAAAACCATTCACTTAATCAACTCATTCAACCACTTAACCAATAACACGGCACAATAGTCCCTTCAAATACTCTCCTTCTGGGAATGACGCCCTTACCGGATGATCTTCGGGTTGGCAAAACTGGTAGATGAATTGTACCTGTTTTCCTGCATCTAATGCAGCCCAGGCCAGTACTTGCTTAAAGGTTTCCATATTCATGGCTCCTGAGCAGGAATAGGTGGCCAATAAGCCGCCATCATTAAGTAATAGCATTGCTAATCTGTTCAGATCTTTATAAGCACGTGAGGCTCTGTCTAACGCCGAGCGCGATGGTGCATACTTAGGAGGATCAAGCACAATAATATCAAACTTTTCTTCCTGCTCCCTGAAAGCCCTTAGTTGTTTGTTTACATCGGATTGTATGGCGATGTGTTTGGCTGTATCAAGGTTGTTTAGTTTGATGTTTTCGCGCAGCGTTTCAATAGCCAGGGCTGAACTGTCCACACTGGTAACTGATGATGCGCCATTATGCAAACTGTTTAAGGTGAAACCGCCGGTGTAGCTAAAGCAATCCAATACCTTTTTCCCTTTGACATAGCTTGCCACTATTTTACGGTTATCGCGTTGATCGCAGTAAAAGCCTGACTTTTGGCCTTCGGCGATGTTGATATTGTATATGATGCCGTTTTCCTTTACTTCCACATTTTCCGGCGGACTGTTTAAAGTTAGCGCCACGTTTGAGGTTTGTAAGCCTTCGTGCTCGCGCGATGAGGCATCGCTTTTATCGAAAATGCTTTCGGGTTTTAATAGATTATTCAGTTCATCAATAATAACCGGCATTACCTTTTCAATACCCGAGGTAAGTATCTGCACGGCTAAATGGTTATTGTATTTATCAACAATCAAGCCTGGTAAATAATCCGATTCACTGAAAATAAGGCGGCAGGTGTTCGTGGTACCATCCGCCAAAATATCAGCACGGCTTTTTACTGCTACGCCCACTTTTTCGCGGAACCAGGTATCATCTACCACGGTATTCTCGTCCCATTCCAGCAAACGTAAAGCCACGCGCGATTGATCGTTAAAAAAACCGTAGGCCATAAAGTCGCCTTTGGCATTTAATAACTTTACAATGTCGCCGTTTTCCGGGCTGCTCTTTACACGCTCAATAGCGCCGGAGAATACCCATGGATGGCGTTGTAATACCGCTTTTTCTTTGCCTTTTTTAAGAATTACTTCGAACATGGGTGCAAAGGTAAGAAAGTTACAAACTTTCTTTATCTGTGGGCTTCAGTTATAAACTGAAGCCAGTCTATTATGTTTTTATTTACTGGTTTCAGTCTGTGACTGAAACTTTGGATGAAGACAGTTTGCAACTGTCTAACAAAAAAGCCCTGCTCCGATGGCAACCGGGCAGGGCTCAAATAATTAACATATAAACTGAACACTATATCCAGGTGGTTGAGACCTGAATATTAGTTGAGGGATTCGTGATTAGCTGCAACCCATAGAGTTACCACAGTTTAAACATTTGTAACAAGTACCCGACCTTATGGTAGTATGCCCACAAACATTACAACTTGGCGCGTCGCTTTGTACGCCCATGCTTAGGTCAACGGTCATGGCTTGTTTTTTGGTTACGCCGCTATCGTTTTTTACCGGGGCATAAACGTTAGTTTCATCAGGGTTAACATCGCTGTCCTGCATTTGCGGGTTGCCTGTTACCGCATTTTGCTCGGTAATTATGTGTACCAGGTCGGTGCGGTTTTGGTATTCGTAACCTAATAAACGGAAGATAAAGTCGATGATTGAGGTTGAGCTTTTGATATTCGGGTGCCCCATCACCATACCGGCAGGTTCAAAGCGGGTGAAGGTGAATTTCTCTACATACTCTTCTAATGGTACACCGTATTGCAGACCTACGGATACCGCGATAGCAAAACAGTTCATTAATGAGCGGAAAGTTGCGCCCTCTTTATGCATATCTACAAATATTTCGCCTAAAGTTCCATCCTCATACTCTCCTGTGCGAACAAACACGGTTTGGCCGTCGATAGTCGCTTTTTGGGTGAAACCACGGCGTTTGTATGGCAGGCTCTTCTTTTGTACCACACGAGATAGCTGGCGCATAAAGCTGGTATCTTTTGAGCGCTCCATAATCGCCATGGCGGCTTCTATAACCTGCTCAGGCGTTAGGTCACTTAGTTTTACATTGGCCGCTTCGCCTAATACTTCTTCAACAGTCTCTAATTTTTCTTCAGCTTCTTCTTTAGCGTCGGATTTGGTAGATAATGGTTGCGATAATTTACAACCATCGCGGTAAAGCGCATTGGCTTTTAAGCCTAATTGCCATGATAATTCGTAACAATCTTTTATCTCGTCAACCTTAGCTTCATTTGGCAGGTTGATGGTTTTTGAAATAGCACCCGACAAGAAAGGTTGTGCAGCAGCCATCATTTTAATGTGGCCATGCGCGTGGATATAACGCTCGCCTTTTGCACCGCATTTGTTGGCGCAATCAAATATTGGGTAATGTTCTTCTTTTAGGTAAGGTGCGCCTTCAAGCGTCATGGTACCACAGATATACTCGTTGGCTTCGTTGATTTGTTTGCGGCTAAAGCCTAAGGTACGTAGTACATTAAAATCAGGTGCATTGTATTGCTCGGCAGTGATACCTAAGCGTTTTAAGCACTCTTCGCCCAGGCTCCAGATGTTGAATGCGAAGCTGATCTCGAATGCAGAAACCAAGCCTTTGTCTTATT
>JABDDX010000024.1 GCA_013287375.1 Bacteroidota bacterium
TGGCGATGCGATAATGGTGGCCCCGGTTGAAAGCACTAGATTGATAGAAGATGTTTATCTGCCAAAAGGCGAATGGTATCGTTTATCCACTGGCGAGAAATTTAAGGGCGGCAAAATAATTAAAGCACCAGCACCTTTAACTGATCTGCCAGTGTTTATTAAGGGTAGCGCTATCATCCCAATGCAAAACCTGGTACAAAGCACTAACGAAAAAGGTGATGGTATTTTAAAAATAAACATATGGTACGGTTCAAAAGCTAATAGCTATGTTTATTATGAAGACGACGGTTCATCATATGATTACCAGCAAGGCACTTTTTACAAACGTATTATCAGTTTTGATCCTAAAAAATCAGAGATAACATTGGGTGCGGTTGAAGGTTCCTTCGCATCTAAATACAATAAAATTAAATTAGTGCTGCATGGCTTTAAGGGTAATGTGAAAACTTTTAAAGTAAACGGTGAACCTGTGAAGCTATATCCGAATGTTAAGGACGGTACTGATTACAGTATGTTTGTTAATGATGGTAAAGAGATAAAAGTTCAATATTAATTCTATAATAGGGGGATGTCATGCTGAGACACTCGAAGCACGTGCATAGAGGCCTGCCCACATGCTTCGACTACGGCTCACAGCATGACACCTCTTTTAATTCTTATAAAAAATCCTTGCCGGAAATTAGTTTTTAAAGCTTCGTAAGTCTGAACTAATAATTTTATTTTCACGATATTATATTGAAAATAAAGTTATTAATCTATACTTATCAAAATTAATGTCATGAAGCTTCTCCTAACTTCCAATGGTATTAGCAACGCGAGTATTTCTAAGGCTTTAACTGAGCTTTTGGGCAAACCTATTGCCGAATTCAGTGCTCTGTTTATTCCCACGGGGATATATCCATATCCCCGTGGGCCGATGTATGCGTTGCAAGCTATAACCGGAAAAATGCAGTCGTCATTATGTGGTTTGGGTTGGAAATCTTTAGGCGTACTGGAACTTTCAGCGCTTCCAAGTATCAATAAAGAAGTCTGGCTACATACTGTGCAGGAAACTGATGCTCTGCTGGTTTGGGGAGGTGATCCTTTGTACATTAGCTATTGGATGCAACAGTCAGGATTGGCAGAGCAATTGCCATCGTTACTGGAAAAAATGGTTTATGTGGGAGTAAGCGCCGGAAGTATGGCAACAAGTACTATTTTTGGAGAAACCTATAGCAATCCCCGTAGTGGGGCCGGTGAACCACTATCATCAGAAAATATGGTATTTACTACATCGGATGGAGTGCTAAATATAATTTTTGTTACGGCTAAAGGTATAGGATTGATTGACTTCGCTATCATTCCGCACCTGGATCATAAGGATCATCGGGAGGCTTCTATGGCTAATGCAGAAGAATGGGCCGCAATGCTGCCAATGCCTGTATATGCTATTGATGACCAAACCGCTATTAAAGTGGTTGATGATGCTGTTGAAGTTGTTTCCGAGGGGAATTGGAAGCTGTTTATGCCTTGATTTGGTGAAGTAGACTTAACGCTGGCAGGCCTTTGCTCACATGCTTCGAGTGCCTCAGCATGACACCTCGTTTAATTCTTACAAACAAAAAAATCCCGGTTGGAAATTTCCAACCGGGATTTTAGTTTTACCATCTATTAGGAGATAGGGAGAATTATTTTACTTCTTCGAAGTCAACATCTGTTACGTTGTCAGCATTGCCTTCAGCGTGAGCTTCAGGGCCGCCTGCGCCTTCAGCGCCTGGTTGTGCCTGGCCTGCGTCAGCAGCAGCTTTGTACATATCTTCAGATGCAGCAGTCCATGAAGTGTTTAACTCATTTTGTGCAGTTTCGATATCAGCTAAGTTTTTAGAAGCAAAAGCATCTTTCAGTTTTTTCAAACCTTCTTCGATAGGTGCTTTTTTATCTGCCGGGATTTTATCGCCGTATTCTTTCAATTGTTTTTCAGTTGAGAAGATCAGGGCATCAGCAGCGTTCAGTTTTTCAACTTCTTCTTTAGCAGCTTTATCGGCATCAGCGTTAGCTTCAGCTTCGTCTTTCATACGTTTGATCTCAGCATCAGTTAAACCTGAAGAAGCTTCAATACGGATGTTTTGCTCTTTACCTGTTGCTTTATCTTTAGCAGCCACATGTAATATACCGTTAGCATCAATATCAAATGTTACTTCGATCTGAGGCACACCGCGAGGTGCTGGTGGTATACCATCTAAGTGGAAACGGCCTATAGTACGGTTACCCGCAGCCATTGGGCGCTCACCCTGTAATATGTGGATCTCTACTGACGGCTGGCTATCAGACGCAGTTGAGAATGTTTCAGATTTTTTAGTCGGGATAGTTGTGTTAGCCTCGATTAATTTAGTCATTACACCACCCATAGTTTCAATACCTAATGAAAGCGGGGTAACATCTAACAATAACACATCCTTAACTTCGCCGGTTAATACACCACCTTGGATAGCAGCACCAATAGCTACAACTTCATCAGGGTTTACACCTTTTGAAGGCGCTCTACCGAAGAATTTTTCAACCGCTTCCTGAATAGCAGGGATACGGGTTGAACCACCTACTAAGATCACTTCATCAATATCAGAAGTTTTTAAGCCTGCATTTTTCAATGCTGAACGGCAAGGATCAATAGTACGTTTGATTAAGCTATCAGCTAATTGCTCAAATTTAGCACGGGTTAAAGTTTTAACCAAGTGTTTAGGCATACCATCAACAGCAGTGATGTATGGTAAGTTAATTTCTGTTTGAGCAGTGCTTGATAATTCAATTTTAGCTTTCTCAGCAGACTCTTTTAAACGTTGTAAAGCCATTGGATCTTTACGCAGATCAATACCTTCGTCGCTTTTAAATTCGTCAGCCATCCAGTCAATAATAACCTGGTCAAAGTCATCACCACCTAAGTGAGTATCACCATCGGTTGATTTCACTTCGAAAACGCCATCACCTAATTCCAGGATAGACACGTCATGTGTACCACCACCGCAATCAAACACAGCAATTTTCATATCCTTGTGTGCTTTGTCTAAGCCATAAGCTAAGGCAGCAGCAGTAGGTTCGTTTATAATACGACGTACTTTTAAGCCTGCAATTTCACCGGCTTCTTTAGTAGCCTGGCGTTGCGCATCGTTAAAATAAGCCGGAACGGTAATAACCGCTTCAGTAACTTCGGTACCTAAAAAGTCTTCAGCAGTTTTCTTCATTTTCTGAAGGATCATTGCTGAGATTTCCTGTGGAGTATAGTTACGGTCGCCAATCTCAACACGTGGGGTGTTGTTGTCGCCTTTAACCACTTTATATGGTACACGAGACGCTTCTTTAGTAACTTCGTTAAAGTTGTTACCCATAAAGCGTTTGATAGAATAAATAGTTTTTGTAGGATTGGTGATAGCCTGACGCTTCGCCGGGTCACCCACTTTACGTTCACCGTTGTCAACAAATGCAACTACTGATGGTGTAGTACGCTTACCCTCACTGTTAGGTATAACTACAGGTTCGTTACCCTCCATTACAGCTACGCATGAATTTGTTGTCCCTAAGTCGATTCCAATAATTTTAGCCATTATATTGTTTTTTCTTGATTGATATTTTATATACTATACGTATTTATCAATGCTTGTGCCAATATGCGTTTGGCAGCTAATATTCGTGAAATGAATAAGAATGAAACTTTATGCCGTCAGAAAAAGTCAAAATAACGGTGACAGGATGGCAGAAAATGGGACAGGCTGAATGACTAGCGTCTATTCTACTCACCCGACTACGCTGCGCTGGTCGATCTCTCTTCGCTTGCGGCGGAAAGAGGTGAAGAAGATAGTCTTTTGCCCTCTTTTCCGTTTACGGAAGAGAGGGCAGGTTAAGCGGTTGAGCGAAAACCGGGTGAGTCAGCACGCTAATGCAATTTAATAATTGTTATTCTCAGCCGGCGTAAATCTCGCTATAGTCTTTCTGCCTAAATCATAAGTAATCCGGAATACTTCCTGATTATCATTAAAGTGACCGGGTGAGAAGTGAAAGCTCGCGATAAACTGGCCGGTAATACGTTTAGCTTTAAATGGCGTGTATATTACATCCAAACGGTTGTAAAGAGTTTTTTCATAGAAAGAATCACCGTAATAGATGATACTGCCCTGGCCTTTATAAAATTCATCTCTAAAAGCAAGGCGACGATTTAGGGCAGCATAAGCGGTAAACACAAAGCCATTACGTGTTTGCCAGCCGGTTGAGCCACGTTCCCTTAAAAATGAGGTAAGGTTACCAGCCTCAAATGCTAACGAATCCAGACCTGAATCTTTTGTAAGGTCTAATCCAAGCCTTAATTCAAGCGCTCCGTTATCATATATGTGGTCTGTTGGTTGTAATATGGCTGCTCCGGCATCGTGCTCCATCATAAAGTAATCTCTTACATAAAATGGTCCGTCAGCATTGGGGGTGTATCTGCCCTCGGCTCCGAACATAAACTCTTCACGCTGGGTATCAGTTTGGCGGCTTAGCCAGTCGATAAAACCTATCTGCCAAAAATTCTCAGAGGTATATCGCGTGAGCAAACCCTCCACATTAGGCCGGAAATACATCAACGTATCATTCAACATAGCACGTGGAAAATCGTCTATTAAACCTTCGCGTGGGAATTCACCGGCGTTAAACAACCAGCTTTTGTTCTCAAAGTGATAATATGCAACCGGCACCGCGCTCAAAAAATAAGGTTGCGCGCCAAACTCATGTATGGCATTTGTACCTACACGAAAGCTGTTATTGGTATCTATTACCAAACCAACGTCCAAAGCAGTACGTGTACCCGAGTAGGTACGTGAGCGTGGGATAAAGGCTTTGTATTCGCGGTTATCTAACCAGCCTAATGCACTAAAATGCACATCAAGGCTATCCTGTGCAAAAGCTGCAGCTGAAGATAAAAATAATAGAAAAGCGAGTAAGTAAAGTTTTTTAATCATCTGTTATGGTTATTCGGCGGTGAATTTAACTATTCTGCTGTTCTTGCTACCGTTAAAAGGCTCTGTACGGATAGAAAACATCAATTCATATTGTCCTTTTTGCTTTGGGGTGACAATTGTAAAGCTGTAATGGGTACTTTGTCCCGGCTTTAACGCAATATTATTAAAGGTAGTATCTGCCTGTTGTATTTTTGCGTCCCCTTTTTCATCAAAAAAACAAGCTTCTAAAAAAGCATGATGTAGCTGGCCTTTATTACTGAAGCTTATAGCTATCGAGTATAGGTTTTTGATCACCAGATCAAAGGTGTGCTTTTGTCCTGCGGGTACGGTCATTTTGTAATTGCCATTATCAATGATAACTTTTTGATAGGTGCGCACATCATTAATCCAACCGCTATACCAGGTACCAGCGGGTACTTTTATTGAATCAGTTGTTTCCGGCGATTTAAAAGTTTTTACATATAAAACACGCTTATGTTGTATGCTGTCTTCAATTGGCCAAATATCAAATTGGGTGCTACGATAATATATATCATCATAGGAAAAGCCTTTTAATGTGTTGTTGTAGTAATCGTATTTAGATGGATTTTGGAAGCCTTCGTTAAATACCACGTAATTATCGCCTGCCTTTTGTTTTACAGCATATGCCCATTGCTTAAATCCGAACTGACTTTGCAAACGGCCAATGGGTATGCCTGCAATTAATGCTATCCGTACGCATAAAATGATAGCGATATTGGCATAAGCAACCGAGTAAAACCATTTTGGCAGCGCGGGTTTTTGTGCAAAGTTGATAACGATTAATAAGATAAGCGGTGCAAAGGCAATATATGTCCACTGAGGTTGTACCTCGCCGCGGAAAGATGAGATCAGGAAAAATATAGGTGTACCGATGCTGTTAACCATCAGACAGCGGATAAATCCATCTGTAATTTTAGCGGTAAAGCCTTTATAAAATAAGTACCAGCCAATTAGCGGTCCGGCCATTAATATTTGCCCGAGGGGGAATAGATAGGTGAATTCAGGGTGATACTTTTCTGCTGAACGCTCAGACAAATGATAGTTAAGCGACGGGAAATCATGATGCACTTGCCACAATATATGTGGGATGAATAATACACCAGCCAGTACAACTATCAGCCAAAAGGATGGTCGTTTTAGTAGTTTGATGTTTGAGACTACGGTAAACCCTATAAGTAATACAGCATGATATTTACTATAAAGCAAGCAAGCAATTACTACACCCAATATAAAAGCCAATAGCCAGGTATCCTGCTCAATATACTTTTGATAGAAGTAGTAAAACACTACCGCGAAAAAGAAAAGCGGGGAATCAGGTGTGGTGGTAAAACCATACATGTGGCACATAAACATGCAGGCAATCACAATTACAAACAGCTTTGCGCTGGCGTTGTATTTTTTTAAAATGAGCCAAAGTATATAGAAAGATGCAGTGCTAACGGTAATGGTGAGTATACGCAACCCAAGTTCGTTGTGCATAATACTATCGCCAAAGCGAATGAACAGCGCGACCATTGGAGGGTGGTCAAAATACCCCCAATCTAAAAAACGGGAGTAGAGCCAATAATAGGCTTCGTCGGCATGGAGTTCAAAGGTGTAGCCCTGGATAATGTTTAAGATCGTCCACCCCAAAAGGAAGTACCAGATGATTTTTTTAGACTGAAAAGTGACGTTAACAGTATTATCCGGCATTCAATTTAGTGTTAGTTAGCGCTTGTAAAGTTATAATAAAACTATGAAGCTGAAATGTAGCAAACGTATAGCCAATTAAAATATTTTGCGCACATTAGCCGAAATTTGTATCACAATGATATAAGAGAAATTGAAATTATAAAACAACCACGGGAACGAGTACTTGATGAAATAAAGGAATTGACTGTTGAGCAGTTAAATAAAGTGCCTGCTGGTTTTAATAATAATATTATATGGAACCTTGGCCACATTATAGCTGCCCAGCAAGGCATATGCTACAAACGCGCCGGTTTAGACACCAGGGTAGATGAGGCATTTTTTAACACCTACAAACCCGGAACAAAACCTGAAGGTTTTGTTGATGCAGCAGGTGTTGAAGAAATCAAAAAAATGTTGTTTACTACGCTTGAGCAATTAGAAGCTGATTATAGTAATAGTGTTATTAATAACTATACCTCATTTGTTACCCGTTATAATATCCCGCTAAGCAGTATTGAGGAGGCGATAGGCTTTTTACCGTTTCATGAAGGGCTGCATATTGGATATATCATGAGTTTAAGAAAGCTGGTGTAATCATAAAAGTGCCATTCTTGTTTGTTAAATTACAATTGGAAAGGGTATGGGAAGTTTGCTTTTAAGAGAAAAAGTAGGGCAATAATTATGTTACCGATTCCCTAAGAAAATGCTAAATTAAAAATCGGTAAATTCGCACAAAAAAAGCATGGACGAATTTAATAAAGAAATAGCCGCGATAGGGGTAAAGAATGCGATTGAGATTACTGGAGATTTGAAAGACTATTTCAAAATCATCCAACGACCTAATGAATCTTATAAAATAGTGTGGGAGAAAAAAGCCTCAACCCATATTAAGCATAAAGTTACCGCGGTAGTGAAGAAATATTTTATACCGACTTTTTAAGACGCTGTTTAAAAAATATAAAACCAATAAAAAAGCCCGGGTGTAATTTACAACCGGGCTTTATATTTTAAAGTTCCCCCTTCAGGGGGCTAGGGGGTTAAACTCCCAATAATAATCTTGATGGATCTTCCAACAATTGTTTTACCCTTACCAGGAAGCTAACCGACTCGCGACCGTCAATAATGCGGTGGTCATAAGATAATGCAACGTACATCATCGGGCGGATAACTACTTGTCCGTTTACGGCAACCGGGCGCTCAATAATATTGTGCATACCCAAGATAGCTGATTGCGGTGAGTTAATGATCGGAGTTGATAACATCGAACCAAAAACACCACCATTGGTGATGGTAAATGTACCGCCTGTCATTTCCTCCAGTGATAATTTGTTATCGCGTGCTTTAACAGCAAGTGCGGCAACAGCTTTCTCAATGCCTGCAAGGCTAAGGCTTTCCGCATTGCGGATAACCGGTACTACTAAACCTTTTGGAGCAGATACCGCGATAGAAATATCAGCATAATTGCTGTAAACTACTTCTTCGCCTTCAATACGTGCGCCAACAGCAGGCCAATCTTTCAATGCCTCGGTAACCGCTTTGGTAAAGAATGACATAAAGCCTAAGCCAACACCATATTTCTCTTTAAATTTATCTTTGTATTTAGCACGAAGTTCCATAATCGGAGCCATATCCACTTCGTTAAAAGTAGTAAGCATCGCGGTTTCGTTTTTAACGGTTACTAAACGCTTAGCAACAGTTTTGCGTAACGACGACATTTTTTCGCGTTTTTCAGTACGTTCGCCTGTTTGTGCAACCGGTGTAGGAGCTGCAACAGGTGCCGCTTTTGGGGCAGGAGCAGCAGCCGGCGCGTTTTGCGCGTTAAGAGCATCCTCTTTAGTAATTCTTCCGGCAACGCCGTTACCATTTACGCTGGCAGGATCAATACCCTTTTCCGCTAATATTTTTGCAGCAGCAGGCGATGGTGTGCCCGATGCATAAGTGCTTTGTTTTGATGTAGCGGCAGTTGTTGCAGCTAATTTTTCCTCTTCCTTAGCTTCTTCTTTAGCTGGGGTTGCTGCCGGAGCAGATGCTGCCGCGCCACCTTCTTCAATAGTACAAACTATTGCGCCAATAGGTAATACGTCGCCTTCTTTAGCTATTGTTTTTAAAGTTCCGGCTTTTTCGGCAGTAAGCTCGAAGGTAGCCTTGTCTGATTCTAATTCAGCAATTACTTCATCCATTTGTACTGCATCACCGTCTTTTTTTAACCACGATGCCAGTGTTACTTCGGTAATTGATTCGCCTACCGGCGGAACTTTGATCTCTAAACTCATTTGTTGTTAGTTTTTGGGTGAGTAGTGAGTTGTGAATGGTTAATAATAGATTTTACTCACTAATAACCACTCACTGCTCACAAACTTAATCTGCGCTGGCCGTAGCCATTTTTTGTGTTGTTTTGTTTATTTTTTCCTTTAATACAGGGCCAACAGGTGATTCAAATGCCTTAGAAATGATGTGTAACTGTTGTGCGGCATGTTGTTTAGCAAAACCTGTTGCGGTACTGCTGCCTTCTAAACGAGAAATTACGTCCAAATCTAATACATCTCCCTTGCGGAATTTGCGGCACATATATGGCCAGGCTCCCATGTTTTCCGGTTCTTCCTGTACCCATATAAATTCAGCTGCTTTGCTGTATTTCGATTTTATTTTAGCCATTTGCTGTACAGGTGTAGGGTACAATTGCTCAATACGAACAATAGCTACATCCTTACGCTGATCGGCTTGTTGTTTATCTAATAAATCGTAGTATATTTTACCTGAGCAGAATAATACGCGTTTAACTTTTTTAGCATCCGCGAAATTATCATCAATAACTTCCTGGAATTTACCTTCGGTGAAATCAACCAGTGGTGATACACATTTAGGGCTGCGAAGCAAGCTCTTAGGTGTAAATACGATCAATGGTTTACGGAAATCGCGGTAAATCTGGCGGCGTAATATATGGAAGAAGTTTGCAGGGGTAGTACAATTAGCAACCTGAATATTATTATCAGCACAAAGCTCCATAAAACGCTCAATACGCGCTGATGAGTGCTCAGGACCCTGGCCTTCGTAACCATGTGGCAACAACATTACTAAACCGTTACCACGTTGCCATTTTGTTTCAGCGCTGGCTACATATTGGTCAACGATGATTTGCGCACCGTTAAAGAAGTCGCCAAATTGGGCTTCCCAAATAGTTAAAGCGTTAGGGTTGGCTAAAGCATAACCATATTCAAAACCTAATACACCGTATTCTGATAATAATGAATTATAGATGCTGAATTTTGCATCAGTTTCTATAGTATCAAGTGGAGTATATTCTTGTTCCGAATCAGCAAGTGTTAACACCGCATGGCGATGAGAGAATGTACCACGTTTAACGTCTTCGCCGCTTAGTCTAACGGAATGGCCGTCTTTTAATAAAGTACCGTAAGCTAACAGCTCACCCATAGCCCAGTCAAATACCTGGGTTTGGTTAACCATTGCTGCGCGATCCTGGAAAAGTTTTTCTATTTTTTTAAAGAACTCTTTATCCTTTGGTAATTCAGTAAGTGATTTACCAATAGCTAATAACTCGTCTTTTGGTACAGCTGTATCAGTTTTCGCGATAGTTTCCTTTTCGGTGGCTATGTGTAAACCTTGCCAGGCGCCTTCAAACATCGGAATAGCATTGGTAAAACGTTCTTCTGCTTTTGATTCGTCTAACTGTGATTGTAAAAGATCACGGAATTTTTTCTCAGATTCTTTTGCCAGTTCATCAGTAATCGAACCTTCTGCCAAAAGTTTATCTAAATAAACTTTGCGTGGGTTTTCATGAGCATCGATGGCTTTGTATAATACCGGTTGAGTGAACTTTGGTTCATCAGCCTCATTATGACCATAACGGCGGTAGCATAAAATATCAATAAATACATCACTGTGGAAAGCCTGACGGTATTCCATAGCTAAGTTAATTACATAGGTAACCGCCTCAACATCATCGCCATTAACGTGGAAAACCGGCGAAAGCACAGTTTTAGCAACGTCAGTACAATAGGTACTTGAGCGGGCATCAAGGTAGTTGGTGGTAAAGCCAATCTGGTTATTGATTACCAGGTGGATAGTACCGCCGGTGCTATAGCCATTCAGTTTTTCCATTTGTAAAACCTCATAAACTATACCCTGACCAGCAACTGATGCATCACCGTGAATCAATATTGGCGCGATCTTTTCTTCGTCACCATTATATTTAAAATCGATTTTTGAACGGGTAAGACCTTCAACAACCGGATCAACCGCTTCTAAATGCGAAGGGTTAGGGCAAAGGCTTAAGTGAACATTTTTACCATCGTCGGTTTTTACGTCGGTTGAGTAGCCTAAGTGATATTTAACGTCGCCACTAAACGGTGAATCCTCATCGTAGTTTTTGCCTTCAAACTCAAAAAAGATCTCCTTATAGGTCTTCTTCATGATGTTTGCCAACACGTTTAAGCGACCACGGTGAGCCATGCCAATAATGTACTCCTGGATACCTAACGACGATCCTTTTTGAATAACAGAATCAAGGGCAGGGATGATGGCTTCGGCGCCTTCTAACGAAAAACGTTTTTGGCCCAGGAATTTGGTGCCTAAAAAGTTCTCGAATATTACAGCCTGGCTAAGTTTTTCAAACATCAGCCTTTTTTGGTCAACAGTAAATGATGGCGTGTTGCGGGTGCGCTCCATACGCTCTTCAAACCATTTTATTTTTATCGGATTGCGTACATAGCGGTATTCGGCGCCAATAGTACGACAATAAGTATCTTCTAAAGCCTGGCGAATATCGCGCAGTTTGGCAGGGCCTAAGCCAATCTCTACACCTGCATTAAATACGGTGTCCATATCAGCCTCGCTTAAACCAAATGTTTCCAGCTCTTTGCCCGGGAAATATTGGCGGCGCTCACGTACTGGGTTTGTGGTGGCAAACAGGTGGCCGCGTGTACGGTACCCGTTTATCATGTTCAGTACGTTAATCTCTTTCAAAAAGTGCTCAGGCGTTTCGGCAGTTACTGAGGTTGCTTCGGCACCACGGCCAAAATCAAAACCTTCAAAAAACTTCTGCCATCCAAAATCAACCGAGGCGGGGTCCTGCTTATATTCTTCGTATAGGGAATCAATAAAAGCTGCGTTAGCGCTATTTATATAATTTAGGCGATCCATGTGTAAAACCAATCTATTAAACGGTACAAAAGTAAGCATATGTGCTTACAAACTTTAAATTTAATTTATAAAACATTCATTAAAATTGAAATAAGGTGGTTGTTATTAAAAATAACTTAGGATGTTACCTTAGTGTAACAGTTTATGCAGAAAATCACGCACATAAGATACCCCTTCTAAAAGCACTGCAAGCAGGCCGATAATAACAGTAAATGATTCAAAAGAATTCATGATTGTGGCGTTTATATATAACTATATAGACGAAATAAGCGACTGAAAGTTACGTGCTAAATTTTAGTTTACAAAGAACTGACTAACGGTTTTGCGGTATTGCATAACCAGGTATCAATAAAATCGCCTTTGGTTTCAAGTTCGCCGGTTTGGCGGGCGATGTTAAAATAACGGCTATCGCGTGGGTCATTGCCAATGCCTGCTATAAACGCCCAGTTACCCCAATTGCTGGCAGGGGAATAGTCTATTAGTTTCTCTTCAAAATAGCCGGCACCTTTGGTCCAGTCGACTTTAAGTGTATTTACCAGATAGCCTGCTGCAATTTGTCGGCTATAATTATTAATGTAGCCTGTAGCATTTAATTCATGCATAATGGCATCAACTAACGGAGTGCCGGTAGTGCCGTTTTTCCATTTATCAAAAAGCTCATCCTGGTTATCAGCAAAATCGCTACCATCTTCATCATTTTTAGCAGCAATAAATTTTTGGCCATGCTTTTTAAACATAAACCTGAAATAATCACGCCATAATAATTCTAATATTAGAGGCCCATTGTTATGCTGATAATTCCCTGTTTTTAATACTTCCCAATAAACCTGCCTTAATGATATACAACCAATTGTAATCCACGGAGAAAGATGTGAAGCTATAGATGAACTTGCGTTGTTTTTACCTGTTTTGGGGCTAGCTTGCTGGATATTGGAAAGAAAGTTTTGTAATTGTTTTAAAGCTTCTGTTTCGCCACCAGCTAATTTAATATTGGCACGGCGATCATCAACAGGCTCATCCAAACCTAAGTCGATTAACGTTGGTATCTCTCCGGCATCCGTAATAGTGGGGATATTAATTTCACCCGGTGTATCGATACATGGGCGTACATTACTATCGCGCTCAATTTTCTTTTTAAATATGGCAAAGCTATCCGGAATGTCTTTTATTGGGAACGGGAGATCTTCTTTATGGTATAGTGTATGGCCTATAAAATGTTTCAGATTAAGTTTAATCTTCCACAAAGCTTCTTCTACCTGCTCAGATATATTGGTTTCTTCGTAGGCTACTTCACGATGATGGTATACTTCATTTACATGGTATTCTTCGCAAAGCTGTGGCAAAATCTCGGCCGGATTACCGGTACGGATAACAAGTTCGGCGCCATGGGCTTGCAAGTTTTTGCGTAGATCAGCAACAGATTCTAATAAGAAACGTGCGCGAAAGCTTCCGGTTTTGGGTTCGCCTGTAGACGTTTTGGTGAAGTAGAAAGGATCAAAACAATATACGGGCAAAACTTTATCAGCTTTACGGATAGCTTCTAACAATATTTCGTTATCGTGTATTCGTAAATCATTTCTAAACCAAACCAGAATAGTTTTTTCGCTCATGTTTAGCAGACCCTTCAGAAAATAGCGGTAGACAAAAATTGCAAATTTTTATTTGTTTTTTGCATATGTACCGATTATTTGACATGCATTAAACATTTTTGAAGTTTATATGTGTATTGTAGTAGCTGAAGTGTTGAGTATAACATCACTACATATTATCCGTTTAATTATAGATAGGCATGACATATACCTGTTTATATAATGCTTAATTTTATATCATAATTCAAACAATATGGCAACTATAGAAGGGATTAGAAAGGCATATATGGATTTTGTATTGACTGAGGGTGAGCAGCCAAAGTCGGTTTACATATTCGCTAAAAAAAATAAAATGACCGAGGCTGAGTTTTATCAGTTTTTTGGTTCGTTTGATGCGATAGAAGAAAGCATCTGGTCGGGTTTAGCGTTGAATACGCTTATCGAGATCCGTGCACAGGAAGTATGGCAGGAGTATTCATCCAGAGAGAAAGCATTGTCGTTTTTTTACGCTTTTTTCGAATTGCTTAAAAGCAGTCGCAGTTTTGCGGTATATAGCATTAAAAAACAGCCTAAAGGCTTTACTACACCAAAGGTGTTTGAGAAGCTACAGGAAATTTTTGAAGGATTTGCCGAAGAGATTATTAACGAGGGCATTGAAACTTCGGAATTATCTGATCGTAAGTTTTTCTCAAAACGTTATAAAGATGCTTTATGGATACAGTTTGTATTTGTATTGAATTTTTGGATCAATGACAGCACAGCAGGTTTTGAAAAAACTGATGAAGCCATTGAAAAAGGCGTTAATGTAACATTCGATCTTTTCCAACGCTCGCCTATTGACAACCTTTTTGAGTACGGCAAGTTTTTGGCTAAAAACGGCGGTATGAAAGAAAAGATGGGTTTCGGATTTTAATACAACATAATAATTCTTCACCATTGTCATTCTGAGCCTAGCGAAGAATCTTCTGCAGAAGAAAAGTATGCCGTAGAAGGTTCTTCGCTAGGCTCAGAATGGTAAGTTTACACTTTACTCTTTGAAAAACTTTACCGCAATTTTCGATATGGATGGTACGCTTGTCGACAATACTCCATATCACTTTAAATCATGGCAAGCATTTTATAAAAAACATGGGCTTGGCGAATTGGAACAATCAACTTATAAAACATCTATTAGTGGTGTGCCTATTATTGAAACCTTAAGAGGCCTATTTCCCGATGCCGATGAGGCAACTTTAAAAGGTTATCTAAATGAAAAAGAAACCTATTACCGTGAAATATACGCTCCGTTTTTAAGGCCGATAAATGGTTTGGAAAACTTTTTATCGGAATTGAAAGGCGCCGGTGTAAAAATGGCTATGGCATCGTCGGCCACCATGGAGGATATTAATTTCATCCTGAATAAAATACCCATCCGCGACGATTTCGAAGCGATTATTGACGGTAGCCGGGTAACCAAGGGAAAACCTAATCCACAAATATTTTTAAAAGCCGCCGAAGAGCTGAATGCAGATCCTGCCAATTGTGTGGTTTTTGAAGATTCGCTGGCAGGTATTAAAGCCGCGAATGCGGCTGGCATGAAAGTGGTAGGGATTACCACAGGACACGCAGCAGCACAGTTGCAACCATCAAATTTGGTAATAGACGACTATTCCACTTTAACGGTACAACAGCTGGCTGCATTATTTGAATAGTTGGTAGTTCGTAGTTGATGGTTAATAGCTATCAATGGGTATTTAAAAACCATGAACTATCAGCCATGAACTATGAACTAAAAGACATGAGCGATACGCCAAAAGAACAAAATAGCATACCAACCAGTAAAGTACAGCGGTCGGGCAAATTTGTGAAAACCGGTTTTAAGATTGGTGGAAATTACATCAAGCATTATTCAAAAAAGCTTTTTAATCCGGAATTAGATAAAAGTGAATTGAATGAAGATAATGCTGCAGACATCTACGAGTCATTAAGCGAATTGAAAGGCAGCGCTCTAAAAGTTGCTCAGATGCTCAGCATGGATAAAAACCTGTTGCCGCAGGCTTATGTAGATAAGTTTTCGCAATCACAATATAATGCGCCGCCGCTTTCTGGTCCGCTAATCATTCAGTCATTTAAAAAGTACTTCGGTAAAACACCTGAGCAGATCTATGATAAATTCAATCTTAAATCAACCAACGCAGCATCAATAGGTCAGGTGCATTCGGCAGAATTGAATGGGAAAAAACTGGCTGTTAAAATCCAATATCCCGGCGTGGGCGATTCTATATCATCCGACTTAAAGCTGGTTAAACCATTTGCGTTCCGGTTGTTAGGTATGAGCGAAAAAGAACTGGACGTTTACATGCGCGAAGTTGAAGAACGTTTATTAGAAGAAACTGATTATGAACTAGAGATCCGCAGGTCTATTGAGTTTTCAAACGCCTGCGCTAATTTGGATAATATCGTTTTTCCTACTTACTATCCCGAATTATCCAGCAAACGCATCATTACAATGGATTGGTTGGAAGGTCAGCATTTAAAAGAGTTTCTCGCAACCAATCCATCACAAGAACTAAGAAACACCATAGGGCAGGCACTTTGGGATTTTTATAATTTCCAGCAGCACGAGTTACGTGCTGTACACGCTGACCCTCACCCGGGTAATTTTATGATTACGCCCGATGGTAAATTGGGTGTAATTGATTTTGGCTGTATTAAAGAAATGCCCGAGGATTTTTATGCGCCGTTCTTCTCGCTTACCTCTACCAATTTATTGGATAATAAGGAAGAGACAATTAGGGCTTTTCGATTGCTGGAGATGATTCATCCCAATGATACGCCGGCTCAGGTTGAGTTTTATTATGGGATGTATAAGCAAATGATAAAGCTGTTTGCGATGCCTTATATAGATAACACTTTTGATTTTGGCGAGACAAAATTCTTCGATGAGTTATATGGCTTTGGCGAGAAAATATCAAAAATGCCGGAGTTTAAACAAGCCCGCGGTGTAAAGCACTTTATTTATGTAAACCGAACCAATTTTGGCTTATACAATATATTGCACGAGCTACAAGCGAAGGTTAAAACTGATACCTACAAACCGCATGTAACGATGCAATTTACAGTTGATACTTTATAATAACCTAATAGAAATAATTAATTATGATTTTAGAAAACACCTTAGTACATCATGTACATATTTGGTTAAAAGATAAAGCAGATAAGCAAAAGCTTATCGATGGCTTAAATACACTAAAGGCAATAACCCATATTCGTGATATACATATTGGCGTTCCTATTGTTACCAACGATCCTATGGCTGATAGTTCTTATGATGCTTCGTTATTAATTTTATTTAATAACCAGGCAGAGCTGGACGCTTATATTGTTGATCCTATTCATATTGCTTTTGTGGAGAATTGTGCCAAGCCAATTTGCTCAAAAGTAGTGGCGCAGGATAGTGTGAATGTGTAATCAGCATTTCATAGGTATGATGTAAACAAAAACACCCTGTAGCTTGCATTGTTGCACTTGTATGAAAGTAATTCCCTGCCTAAGTTTAACAATCAAATAAAGCTATTCTTAACAAATGCATAAACACGTACTATTAACCGGTGGAACAGGACTTATTGGGACGGAACTTACCCAAAATTTACTCGATAAAGGCTATGAGGTGAGCCATTTAAGCAGGAATCCGGGCAATAACCCTAAAGTGAAAACCTATTTGTGGGATGTATCTAAAGGTGAGATTGACGAGGCTTGTATAATTGGGGTTGATACCATAGTGCATTTAGCAGGTGCAGGGGTAGTTGACAAACGCTGGACAGATGAACGCAAGAAAGAGATCATTGATAGTCGGACTAAATCTATTGGGTTGATATACCAGGTACTTCGCAAAAAGAATCATGTAGTTAAAGCGATAATCTCAGCATCGGCAACGGGTTATTATGGCGATAGGGGCGCAGAGTTACTTACAGAGGATAGTCATGCAGAGAATGATTTTTTAGCAGAAGTTTGTATAAAGTGGGAGGTTGCTGCTGATGAAGGCAAGGGCCTGGGGTTGCGGGTAGTGAAGTTTCGCACGGGGATAGTATTAGATAAAAATGACGGCGCCTTGCCGCAACTAGCCAACCCTATAAAATGGGGTGTTGGCTCACCCTTGGGCAGCGGGGAACAATGGGTGCCCTGGATACACTGGCGGGATGTGGTGAAGATGTACGTTTACGGAATCGAATACGCGACATTATCTGGCATATACAACATGGCAGCGCCAAACCCCGTAATCAATAAACAATTAGCAAAAGCGGTAGCGCAACAGCTCCATAAACCATTTTGGGCCCCAAATGTGCCGGTGTTTGTTTTAAAACTGATAATGGGCGAAATGAGCCTCGCTGTATTGGAAAGTGCCAGAACATCATCAAAAAAAATAGAGGACGCCGGGTTTAAATTTGATTATCCCGAGCTATCTGATGCTCTAAAAGAAATTTATGGATAATAAATTGCCGTTAACTATATTTTGGTTCAGGCGTGATTTGCGGTTGGACGATAACGCCGGCTTATATCATGCTTTAAAAAGTGGTAACCCTGTATTGCCGATCTTTATCTTCGACAAAGAAATACTGGATAAGCTGGAGGATAAGGATGATGCGCGGGTTATGTTTATTTATAATGCGATAGAAAATATTAATGCGGAACTTAAAAAGCATGGCGGCTGTTTACAGGTTTTGTATGGTAAGCCTGATAATGTTTGGGCTAAGCTACTAAAGAACTATGCAATTGCTTCGGTGTATGCCAACCATGACTATGAGCCTTATGCAAAGACAAGAGATGAAGAGATTGCCCAATTATTAAAGAAGCATAACATTGAGTTTAAAACGTACAAAGATCAGGTTATTTTTGACCGCGACGAGGTTTTGAAAAACGACGGTAAACCCTATACTGTTTATACCCCTTACATGCGTAAATGGTATGAGACACTTACCCCATTCTACCTAAAAGCATATCCGACAAAAAAGTACTTCAAAAATTTGTTTAAAACGGATGGCTTTAGGTTCCCGTTGTTGAAAGATATCGGCTTTGAAAAAAGCTCCATAAACTTTCCCGATGAAAACTATGAAGCTGTGATAAAAGATTATGCCGAAAAGCGTGATTTCCCCGGAATCAATGGTACTTCGCATATTGGTTTACACTTGAGATTCGGCACCGTAAGTATCCGGGATTTGGTTGGCACAGCTAATAGCTACAAAGAAAAAACCTGGCTGAATGAACTGATATGGCGAGAGTTTTATATGATGATCTTAGATCATTTCCCACATACAATTGATCATGCTTTCAGGCCGGAATATGACAACATTAAGTGGATAAATGATGAAGCTCAATTTAAAGCATGGTGCGAAGGTAAGACGGGGTTTCCGCTGGTTGATGCCGGTATGCGCGAACTTAATGAAACAGGCTACATGCATAATCGTGTACGCATGGTTGTTGCCAGTTTTTTAGCCAAAGATCTTTTAATAGACTGGCGTTGGGGTGAGCGCTATTTTGCCCGTAAACTACTGGATTATGAGCTAGCAAGCAATGTTGGCGGTTGGCAGTGGTCGGCCGGGAGTGGGACTGATGCAGCGCCATACTTCCGGATTTTTAACCCGGACTCTCAACTTAGAAAATTCGATCCGCAATTTGTCTACATAAAAAAATGGGTTCCGGAGTATGCTGACTTCAGCAAATATCCAAAACCCATCGTTGATCACGCTTTTGCACGTGAGCGTTGTTTAAAAGCTTTTAAAGCTGCATTAGTCCGGTAAACTATGGACTAACGTCCACTATTGTAAACTCATATCTTAAGCAGGAATTAGCCGGTGTACCCGTTGGTGATGATGTTCCGTAAGCCTGGCCTGACGGTATTATCATAGATATTACAGTTCCTTTTACGGCATGTTTTTCTAACATACGTGTTACGCCGGGTATAAGAGCGGGTACTTCAAACGATGTACTGTCAATACCGGTAGTTTGATTTGCTCCGCCAAGTACAGTGCCGTTAAGTAACCTTTCATTATATGTACACTCAATAGTGGTGTTATCTGTTATCGGATCTGTACCGCTGCCGGCTGTTTGTATCCTGTAATATGTTCCACCATCATTGGTATAAAGGCTAGTTAAATTTTGGGCTGCCAGGTAATTTCTAATTACCAGATCGTCGTATTTTGCTTGCGCTGCCGTATCCGGTTGTTTATCAATTACGTGTATATAATAATCAAGACATTGGTTGCCCGCTATGTGGCTGCCCGCAACGTTTATACTACCGGAGCCATATCCATTAATACCGTAAGCCAAATAGGATGGTATTAATACACGCATGCTAGCGCCACTGTATTTTAAATCATTAATTACAGAAAGTTGAAGTCCTGCAGGGTAATTAGCGTTAACAAGATGCCCTATATAACCAAAATATTGATTTGCAATGGTATCAGAGCTTATATATTTGCCATCAAAGCTGCGCAGGGTATATACGAAGGACACTTCATCACTATAAGCTAAAGGAGCACCTGAGCCTGGTAATATGATTTTATAATAAATACCTGATGTATCGCCGCCTACAGTATCTTGCTGCATGCCGGTTATGCCATTAGCCTTAATATAGTTTTGTATCTGGGCTTTATCATATTGTACAATATTGGGTTCCGTGCCATTTTTTCGGCATGATACAAACCCAATAGTTGAGAGTAGTAAAAGGGTAAAAATTGTTTGTTTCATTTAATTAATTAGTTACACTATAAATTCGTATCGAAAAATCAAGAATGGCATTCGCGGGTAGCCCCAAACCTGATTGAGCATAATGGCCATATGCGTAGCGCGATGGTATAAGTAAACGGATCTCGCCGCCTGCAGCACCCATTGGAATACCTAATTGCCATCCTAAAATTACACTTGCCAATGTATAAGAGGGATGAAAACTGTTGGTTTCATAAAATTGGGTTTCAGTAAGATCTTTGTTAATATATCTTCCGGTATCGCCAACTGTTACCTGTGTTGATGTAGTAAAAAGCGTATTAGCCGATCCTGTATCAATCACCATATAATAAACACCAATTGTGTCATTGTTTTGTACATGCTTAAATTTGCCTTCTAAACTATTGCTCCTGATGTAATTACTTACAATTGAATCATCAATTTTTTTTTGTGCCGCATACTGTTCAGGCCCATACAATGACGATTTGGTGCAGGCAACAGTACAGCAAACATAAAAAAGCGCAATAACTAGCAGTATCCTCGTCATTTAAATTTCAAACAGCAAATTTATTCTTTTATAATTCAAAAACGGCAGGTTAACATTTTTTAACAATATTATTGTGATTTAACCCTATAAATTGATATTTATTGTGGTGAGAATGCTTTTTAAGAGCCATTTATGGCTTGTAATTTAAGGTTAGCTGGTTTATCTTTTCGAGCATATTGATCAAATACTGCTTATCGGCCTCATTAATGTGGTCATTCAGGTAGTTGTTAAACTGTTTAACAACGCCCCGGGCAAGGTGTCGTTTCTCTTTGCCTAGTTCTGTTAAATAAATTTTAACAGATCGCTTGTCCCCCGGATTTGATCCCCGATAGATAAGTCCTGTTTTTTCCAGTTGGTTAAGCATGCGCGATAAACTGGTTGATTTAAGCCCTAGTAAAGCAGCTGCTTTTGATACCGTGGTGCCTTCCTGCTCATCAATATTGATCAATAAATATCCTATTGATTGCGTAATGCCAAATTCCGTTACCAATTGGTTATACCTGTTTGCAACAGTTTGCCATACTATCTTCAAAAAATAGTCGATGGTTTCCTGGCTTTTTACATTGTTACGCATATTTCACAAACATAAGTAATTTTCGGCTTCGTAAAATTTACCATCCAAGTTTGGTGTCATCTCCACGTGGGTCGGCACCGCCTTCATAATACCCCCATTTTGTCTTCAAAATTGCATCAACGCGGCCTATTGGTTTATGATCCACAATTTTTTAGCCTTTCTTTTGCAATTTTTTACGGGTGAGGCTATCTATTGCTCCTTGTTCAACATCTACCTTATCTGGCAGCCATTGGCTATGGAAACGTTTTGCGGCAACGGCTTGTTGCATATCCATATTAAATTCAATCGTGTTTAATATGGTTTGAAATACAGAGGTAATAATAGTTGATCCTCCGGGTGTGCCTACCACCATAAACAATTTGCCATCTTTTTCAATAATAGTTGGTGTCATGGATGATAGCATGCGTTTGCCTGGCTGTATGCTGTTGGCCTTGCCACCAACCAGGCCATACATATTAGGCACGCCTGGTTTTTCGCTAAAGTCATCCATCTCGTTATTCAGCAAAAAGCCTGCGCCTTTAACAAATATTTTCGACCCGAATGTATCATTAAGTGTGGTGGTGATGGATACCGCATTCCCATCACGATCAACAACACAATAGTGTGTGGTTTGATTACTTTCGTAACCTACAAATGTGCCGGGTTGTATTGATGTGCTTGGAGTGGCTGCGTTCCAGTTAAAACTTTGCATCCGTTGCGTTATGTAGGCAGGGTTTAGCAGACTATCAACAGGTACCTTATAAAAATCAGGGTCGCCCAAATATTTTGAACGATCTGCATAAACCCGGCGTTCCGCCTCAACCATTAATTGTACGGTTGAATCCTGGTTATAGCCCCATCGTTGTAAAGGATACTTTTCAACTGATTTTAATAGTTGAATTAAGACAATACCACCGCTTGATGGAGGAGGCATGGTAATTATTGTATAATTTTTATACTGACCGACGATAGGTTTACGCCAAACGGCATGGTAATTTTCAAGATCAGCTTTGGTAATGATGCCTTGGCCGCCTTTCATTTCGGCTACCATTTCATCAGCAACCTCACCCTCGTAAAAGCCTGCGCGGCCTTTATCACGAATAAGTTGTAGCGTTTTAGCCAGGTCACTTTGTACTAGCAGGTCACCTTCTTTCCACGGTGTATCTTTTAGCATGTATGATTTGCCAGGATTCAATCTCTTAAATACTCCCTGGGATGCATTTAATCCTGCTGCAAGTTTAGCTGTAACTTTAAACCCATTAGCAGCCAAATCAATTGCGGGCTGAACCAAGTCGGCCCATTTTAATTTACCGTATTTGTTATGCGCCTCAATCATTCCGTCAACAGAACCGGGTACACCCGATGCCTTATGCGTATATAAACTCATATCAGGAATTGGGTTACCAGCCGAATCAAGGTACATATTGGTGGTTGCAGCAGCGGGGGCTTTCTCCCTAAAATCAAGCGTATTGCTTTGGCCATCGGCAGCACGATATACCATAAATCCGCCGCCACCTATATTGCCAGCCTGTGGTAATGTTACCGCAAGCGCAAATTGTACAGCTATAGCCGCATCAACTGCATTGCCGCCTTTTTGAAGAATGGCTAACCCAACTTTTGATGCATCAGGATACGCGCAAACAACCATGCCATTAGTATATTCTTTACCGCTGGTATCGTTTAAAGCACCCTGTACGCAGCCATGTAAAGCAGGAATGACAAGCAAAAATGAAAGCACATAACATGCTTTTTTTATGGTGATTGGATTTCGCATTTAATTATAGTGTGGTTAAAATATCCGTAATGCTCTGCCGGGATAATCGCACTAATTTAGTTTATTTTGATGCATTGTACTGTTAAAAACATAATTGTTTTTAATTGATGCACAGTTAGTTTGCGGGTTATAATATTATTTTTTTAGAGAACAAAGCCATAAAACCTAATTTTGGCCGTTTACTGATTGTAACATTTATATGCACAAAACTACCTATTGATGAAAAAAGTACTAGTAACATTGTTTATTTCAGCATCCTTTTTGCTAATGACTAATAAGTCGAAGGCACAGGATTCGCAAACGCAGGGCGGCCAGGATTATAAAACCGCTGTAGGATTAAAATTTGGTCCGTTTGAAAGCGGGGTGAGCATAAAGTATTTCCCTACCAGTGATATATCTTATGAAGGTATAATCGGTTTCAAGAATCACGGACTTGTTTTAACTGGTTTGTATGAGTTAAACCAGGAAGCTTTTAATGTACCTGCATTAAAGTTTTATTATGGATTCGGCGCTCATATCGGTTCTGTGGGCAAGGGTGAAATTGACAACTTTAACGGAAGTGAATATTATAACGGCAACCATATCTTATTAGGAGTAGACGGAGTTGTTGGTCTTGAATATACCTTTCCGCAAGCACCTATAGCCATAAGCCTTGATCTTGATCCAAGAATAGAGCTGGCCAGCGGCCCGTACTTTGACCTTGCTCCCGGTATAGGATTGAAGTATACCTTTTAGCAAATACTTAAAAAAGGTCGTTATCTAACAATAACGATCTTTTTTGTATAAACCTTAGTACCTAGCACCAGCTTTAATATATATGCCCCGGGAGCCTGGTTGCTCACATTTAATATAGTACTAAAGTTACCTGCAGCTATACTTTGTTTGCCGGTATACACAATCTTGCCTATGCTGCTTACCAAGCTTAGGCTCATGTCTGCATTGGTTGGCGCATCAAATAACACATTTAAAATAGTATTTGCAGGTACGGGGTATACTGTTAAACCTACGCCATTATCAGTTATGGTTGATGGGGATATGTATACATAAGTAGAAGATGTATCTGAACAACCTGTGCTTGAAGTAACCCGGACTTTATAATTGCCATTAACTGTTGGCGAGTATGTTTGATTGGTAGCATTAGTTATAACGTTGCCATTAAAGTACCATTGATTGCCTGATGCAAAGTTAGAGCTTAGTACCGTACCATTGCCGGTAATAGTTGGCCTAACCAATGTTGCCGCCTGCCTTCCATCAGAAGTGCAACCCATGCTTGTTACTTTTAAGTTATAAAAATAGTAATAGTAAGTAGCCGGATTGGTACCTGTACCTGTTGCAGTATTACTTGTTATCGTAAATACGCTATCAGCAGAGAAAGGATACCCGCTTACACCGGCATTGTTACGGTAGATGGTGACATTCGCGTCATAAGCAACATTTATTAAATAATCTCCCGCTGCTGGTATCTGTAAATTTAAATTATATACTTTGCCTGTATCGCTTGGGTCGTCATCCTGTGCGCCGGGTTGCGGGTTAGTAGTAGTAGCTGCTGCGTTAATAGTAGTGCTTGAGAATGTTTCGCCGCCTGCATTAGTTACCGAAAAAGTTATACTACCCGGATAACCAATGTATAAACGCGCGCTTTGTAATATTACCGGCGCATTGGCATGTACCAATACCGATGGGCCAAACTGATTATATCCACCACCGGTAAAAACTTCTTTAGTGGCAGGGCCAACGGTGCCGCTAAAATCATTAAGGCCTGCGTAAACTGTTTTGTTTGCAGGGATTTGTGTTGTGGTTGCAGGAGATCCTATGGCAATAGGAGCAGTGTCGGTAGTATTATTATACCAGAATATTGTGCCATCGCCTGTACCGGTAAATGAATATTTACTGCTTTCAATGCAGTAGTTAACATTCAGACTGCTTATGGCAGGGGCTGGGTTTATAGTTGTTTTGGAGCTTGCCGTATCGTTGCTGGTTATTACATCATTAGGCAGGCTGGTTATAGCTGTTATGGTATACGTTGACCCGGCAGTTGCATTAAATGTTGAATTTAATGTGAAATTAGCCTCAGCTAGTGGCGATAAGGTGCCGGTATAAGTTTCATTAAAAGTGGTAGTCGTATTGTTAGGCGCTTTTACAATAACAGTTACAGGAATATTGCTGATAGATGCAGAACCATAATTTTTTAGCGTAACTGTAATAGGAGTAGGACCTGAGCAAGCACCCGTTGTATCCGGGCTGGCGATTGCCACTGCACCTGCATCTGTGGTTGATTGGATAAATTCAACACGATAATCCTGTGTTTCGCCTTTTGCATAAGAGCCGCATGCCTGCACTGCTGATGTATCACTGGTCTCGGTTAATACTACGCGCATTAAACTGTAATTGCCGGGTATAACAGTAATGGGAACGGTGATATTTGTGTTGTAGGTTCCTGTGCCATTAATAACATTTGTGGTTGCTACCAGTTCGCCGGGGCCATTGAAATTGCCATCGCCATTCCAGTCAATATATACTTTAGCGACTTTATTAAAGTTATTACCACAAGTACCTAATGTAAGGCTTAATGGATAAGTTTTTCCTGCAATCAATGAATCTGTAAGGTTTGTATAATCAGAATAAGTGGTACAGCCCGCCGGAGGAGTGTTATTTATGTTTGATAGTGTTACGTTGTTTATGCGCGAATCGGCACTTGATGTTGGTCCTGATGTGCAATAAGCAGATCCTCCTACACCAGTTGCTATTAGTGAATACGCCTGCCCGCCTGATTTTAGGGTGTTTTTGTGTGATACAGTGATCGTATATTTCCTGCCGGGAACAGCGCCTGCTATATAAACCTGTTCCACATTATCGCGGATATTGTCACCTGTTTGTGCCGGGCTTGATGGATTTGATGGATCTAATATCCATGGCATAAAGGTACTCGTGCTGTCGCTAACCCTAACGTCCAGGTCATTTACTAATTTAATAGTTGGGTCATTTACTATGCCATCCGCTGTTGCGGTACCTGCGGGATCTGTCCATGAAATAGTAGCTATTAGCGGCCCATTACCTGATGCTGTTACGGTAAGTGTTTTTGTTTGCCCCTGGGATAAGGAATCTTCTTTTATTATGCTTTTTGTGCCATTATCAATCAATGCCTGTGCTGCGCTTTTGGTATTGAGTAATCCCCATCCATACATATAATCCGGGCCAACGTTTCCGGCATCAACAGCAGTAGCGCATACCAGTCCTTTTAAGGTAGCAGCACGCATAAAAGCCCCGGAATGTTTCTCAGCATAATACTCCTGCAATAAATATAAGGAGCCGGTTACATTGGGTGCCGACATGGATGTACCACTTAACGTAATATAAGTTGTGGGTGATGCAGCACCGCATGATAGCACATTTTCGCCCATACCCACTATATCTGGTTTAACCCTTCCATCATCAGTTGGCCCATAACTACTAAAGTAACTTGCAATAATAGATGCACTATTTGGTGGCCCATACGGTAACTGCCCTATTGAGCCTACTGTTAAAATATTTTTAGCGTTGCCTGTAGTGGCAATACCATCATAACCAAGTTGGCTGCTAATGTTACTGGTAGCAGTACGGGTTTTGGTTATTAAAGTCATGTTTGTTGCGCTGGTATAACCCTGGTAGGTGCCACCAATTGCAGGGCCGTTATAGCCACGTGCGTTCCCCGCTGATTCTACAATCAGGTAATAAGGCGCATTATACTCTATCTGGTCAAAGCTTACTGTACGGTCGCTATATTGGCCGAAAGCATAATCGACGCTATCACCCGGTAAGCCATACCATATCCAGTTGCCATTAGCATCCAGATCCCATCCTGCAACATCACCATAAGAATGGTTTGACAGGATCAATCCTGATGCAGCTGCGCTTATAGTAGTAATGTCATTATCAAAATCATAGGATTGTAGGGTAGCGGCATTAAAAGCCATCCCCTTAGCTGGTGCATAAACACCTTTGGCTATCATGGTGCCTGCAACATGTGTTGAGTGATCTAATACCGCCTCGGCAGTATTAATGGTTATGGTTTTGCCTGCAAATTCCTGGTGAGCAGCATATACCGCGCCCCCATCCCAAATTCCAAGCTTATTAGCTAAAAAGCTGCTTGATCCTGATAAATTAAGGCCTAATGATCCGCCGGGCTGAACAGCATTGGTTTGTGTTGTTGCTGCTGATATGATATTATCATAAGTTTTAAGGTAGATAGGAAAGCCCTTGCTGTTTAGCCCCTGTAATGATTTTACACCACCATCTTTCGTTTTAGTCCGTACTTTCCAACCGTGAATGGCTGCCTGAGCCAAGGCTTGTTGGTGGCTACTGACATATAGCGCATTTTTTTGAAGAGAGAGATCATGAAGAGCTTTCTTTTTAGCATCAGTAACTAACTGATGTTGGCCGAATGCATCACCAATAAAAATAAATAACAAAATACCGGTAATTACTGCCGAGTAGCATTTCTTCATAAACCCTGAAAATAAATATTTTAACTTGTTAAGTTTTAGTTTAACAAGTTTCTGTAATTAAAACGGGATTATGAAATTTTTCGGATTGTAAAGGGGTTAGAATCGATGAAATCACACTTTAACCCGACTAATCGTCGGGAACTATATTTTATCAATTCTTATCCACTTCATACCTGCTGCTTCCGCGGCACGCGTTCCAGCTTCGCCATCTTCAAAAACAAGGCAATGTTCGGGCGCTACACCTAACTTTTCGGCGGCAGCTAAAAAAGGATCAGGGTATGGTTTGCCATGCGGGGTTTCGCCTGCGCAAACCAATACATCGGGTAGTTCGGCTATACCAAGAACACTTAATGTTCTTTCCACTGCGCTACGTTGACTGCCGGATACTATGCCGATTTTAACTTTGCCTACATGTGCCTTTAAATGATTAACCACGTAATCTATGGGCTGGGTTTGATCTATATATTCTTCCAGAAAAAGTTCTTCTCTTTTATGCGCGAATTCAGTTGGGTCAAGCGTGCTGTTGTAACGTTTATTTATTTCTTCAACAACTTTTATAACGGGCCAGCCTGCTAATTCGTCAACCAGGGCAGCATCTATTAAAACACCATCTTGTGCGGCTATGTGAACATAGGTTTTTTTGTGGGCGCCCATGTTATCGGCAAGCGTCCCATCGCAATCATATAAAAATGCCTGGAAATCGCCTTCAGTAAGCAGGGTAAGCTTTTCGTATCTGGAATTATTAGTAGAATCTGCCATTATACGCAAAAGTAATTATTTAAGTAAAACGTATTAGTGCTATTTAATTATTAATATTAACCGAATAATTAAAGCTGTTTACTAATATGGTTTTTAAAACGTCGGTAACGCTTTTGCACTTATTTGTGGTGGTTTCTAATGAATATAGTATTTCGCGGTATTTGATCAATGTTATTGCGTTCTTCTCATTTGCGAACAGATCAGCAAGGGCATTATAATATATCTGATCAGAATTATGCTCTAATTGTTTAATGTGCCTGCATGATTCCAATATTAAAAAACCCTTTGCTGATGCGCTAAGCATGTTAATCGACTTTTTAATTTCCTTGCTCGCTTCCAATACAATGTCAGCAATTTCTATCATGGATGAGGTGAACTCTGTAATATTATATAGGTACATCCGCTCGCTTGCCTCATGTATAAAGTCGGCAACATCATCAATAGCTGATGCAAGGGTATGAATATCGGGGCGGTTTAAAGGGGTGAATATTACCTTATCAAGCGCCAGGTATATTTTATGGGTGATGTCATCGCCAAAATTTTCAAGGCGGTCTATTTGTTTAAAGATCACTTCCCGGTCATCCGCCAAATCACTATTTACTGCATTTACAAGTAAGCCAGCCATTTCAACGGTATTATCGGCAGCCTGGTCAAATAGGTTGTAGAACTGTGCACCATTTAAAAAGTAATCCTGGAAAAATCTTCCCATATGCCTGTTGTTATTTAAACGCTAAAATAAAGGCGGGATATTAACTAGGCATTAACGCAGGATTATGCTATGTTAATTTTATATAAACAAATTTTAAAGAGTTGTTTTTGAACTTAAATAGCTGCTAAACAGCTATTTATTTAATATAGATTTAATCAATAATTAATCAAATTATACTCAAAGTATATAAATGTTACGGAGTTAATATTTAAATAACATTACCAAATGTTAATGCATCCTTAATATTAAGGTAACCTGAGTGCCGCACCTTTGAAGAAAAAATTAAACTCATTTCGTTATGAAAAAAACGTTTACGTATCTACTTAGTACGGCTTTATTAACAGGATTGTTAATGAGCAGCTTTACTACTGAAGCCCAAACTACATTTGCATCGGCAGAAACCATGCATAAAAAAACAGTTATTAAAACTGACTCAGCAGCTAATGCAAATATAACACCTACTAAAGCAGTAGCAAAAGATGAGCCTGTTGATACCGCATGGCATCCACAAAGAAGATTATGGGGTTATGCATTTGGTGATGCTTATTATGATCAGCATTCACCTGCTTTAACTTCTACTCAAGGTAAAGAAAATAACTATTACCAAACACCAAGCAACAGAAACGCTTTCCAATTCCGTCGTTTGTATTTAGGATATGACTACGATATCAACAAAAAATTCAAAGCTGAAGTTTTGTTAGCATCTGAGCCTAATGAGAACACGCTTCCAGTAAGCAGTACTGTTGGTGTTCAGAACAGTGATAACCTTGCTGATGGTAAAATGTCATTCTACATCAAAAACTTTAACTTACGTGCAAGAGAAGTTTGGCCTGGAACAGATTTCGTGATAGGTGAATTGAGCACACCAGGTTTCGCATTGAACGAAGGTGGAACAAATGCTCCAACATCATTATCGGAAACAACTTGGGGATACCGCTCAGTTGAAAGAACTATCACCGACTTCCACAAAAATAACTCTTATGACGTAGGTGCAGCTTTACAAGGTACATTCGACCCTAAGACTAAAAACTTTGGTTATGTATTTATGATTGGTGATAACACTACTTCAACTTTAGCTACTGTTTATAACAGCAATAACGCTTTGAGTGCAACCAATCCTAACCCTAACACAGGTTTCTTTAAAATATTTTATGGCGATTTGTGGGGTAAGTTCCTGAACAACAGGATATATGTGGATTTATATGCGGATTATGCAAAAACTCAATCTAACACTCCTGTAGCTACTACAGTTCTTCCTTCAGGTGTTTTAGGTACACAAGAGCACAACATGTATAAGATATTTGTTTCGTACAACAGTTCACCTTTAACAGTGGGTGTTGAGGCTTATACTCAACAATTTGGATTAGGTGTTACCGATAAAACTACATTAACAGCTGAGAATGTAACTGCACAAGGCCTTTCATTATGGGCTAAAGGTGCAATTGTTAAAAATCAATGGGGTTGGTTTGCACGTTACGATAGCTACAATCCAGATACCAAATTTAACGGCGCGAATACTTACACTGTTAATACTAACTACGGTTCATACGACCCTACAGTTAAAGAACAATTTGTTACAGCAGGTTTAGATTTCACTCCGGCTAAAAACATCCACTTTATGCCAAACATATGGTTTATAAGGTACAACGAACAGTTAGACAAAACTACAGCAGGTTACCTTCCTGATAACCATACTTTAGTATACAGAATGACTTTCTTCTACACTTTTGGTAAATAATAACAAACAAGTAATATAAAATACAGATCATGAAAGTAATGAAAAGTTTAAAAGTTGCGGTTGTTGCATTAGCAGCATCAGTGGCAACATTATCTGCTTCGGCACAGGATAATACCTTACTGGGTGCAGGTAGTACATTTGTTTACCCCCTGTTCTCAAAAATGTTCTCTCAATACACTGCTTCAAAAGTAAACTACCAATCAATTGGTTCAGGCGGCGGTATATTGCAGTTAACAAACAAAACAGTTGATTTTGGTGATTCAGATGCTCCTTTAAATGCTGATCAAACAGCTAAAATGAGTGCCCCTGTTCTGCATATCCCAATGACTTCAGGCGCTGTTGTTGTAACTTACAACATCCCTGGTGTTAGCGCGGCTTTAAACCTTACCGGTAAAGATCTTGCTGATATTTACTTAGGTAAAATTACTACCTGGAATGCTGCTGAGATTAAAGCTACAAACAAAGGTGTTAACTTACCTGAATTACCTATCGTGGTTATTCACCGTTCAGACGGTAGCGGTACATCATTTATCTTCACTGATTACTTAACTAAAGTAAATGCTGATTGGGCAAAAAGAGTTGGTAAAGCAAGTGCTGTTAACTGGCCAGCTGGTTTAGGTGGTAAAGGTAGCGAAGGTGTTGCTGGTTTAGTAAAGCAAACTCCTGGTGCTATTGGTTATGTTGAATTAGCTTATGCTAAGCAAAACCACATGCCTTTTGCTAACAT
>JABDDX010000025.1 GCA_013287375.1 Bacteroidota bacterium
ACTGGGAGTAAGCTGAATTTTTAAAACCGGATTTCCGTTATCTGAAACGGTAACCTCCGATGGATTATAACCAATAAAGGATACGACTAATGTAGCTGGCGGATTTATATTTTTTAAGGTAAAAAATCCCATTGCATCTGTGGTAGTAGAATGGTGTGTACCTTTTACAACAATGGTTGCCCCTGGCAGCGGTTTTCCAATTTCATCAACAACTGTTCCGTGGACATCAATATTGGCGTTGTTGGATAGTGTGATTATTTTATTGGAGTTGATAGGAGGCTTAGCTTTAACTATAATATCGTTCTGATACAATGTATATGTAACAGGTTGATCCAGAAAGCATGCATCTAATACTTCAGGAAGTGGTTTGTTTTTTACAACAATTGTCACCGGTTTAGCTAGCGACAGCATTTCAGGGTTATATAAAAAATTAATCCCTGTTTGTTGTTTGATATCTTTGAATACCTTATCAAGCGACACATTATTTTCCGAAAGTGTCACATTCTGCGCCTTGGAAATAGCGTAAACCTGCATTAGTGCTGCGAATACGAGCACGAAAGTTAATTTCATTATACGCAGTGTTTTTTGTAACAAATAAGCGAATTGCTTATCAAAGAATGAATTGTAGAATTTCATACATTTGAATGTTTGGGTTTTGAGTTGTGAAATTTGTTAATCGCATATTATTCAATGGGTAACCCAGGCATTTTCCGGTTACAGCCGGATTTATAACCAGTGTCCTGATTGGCGTCGGGATACTGGTTCCTTTTTAACGGGTGCCTCATTTTTACAAGTAAAATCAATCCATAACGATAATCCTCCTTCCCTCAATTTTAAAATGTACCGTTCCTGTTAATTCCAATGTTTTTAATACCTCTGAAACATTTTCAAAACGGGAAACTGAACCAACAAAAATCTTATGTTCAGTTGAAGTCTGATAAACGATATCGGCATTGTACCAGCGGGAAATTTCACGCATAATTGACACAATATTATCCCCGTCAAATACCAGTTCCCCATTTTTCCAGGCCATCGTCTTTTCTATATTAGCCTGTTCCACTTTAATTTTATTAGCATTTAAGCTCAAAACCGCTGCTTGACCTGGTTTAAGTAAAACAACTGAATTGCCTTTTTCTACTTTGACGCTTCCTTCCAATAACGTTGTTTTAATGGCTGGCTCATCATCATAAGCATTGATATTAAAGTGCGTGCCTATGTCATCAATAGATTCACCTTTAACAGTTACCTTAAAAGGCTTTGCTGCATTATGCACCACCTCGAAATAAACCTGCCCTGTAATTTCCACTTTTCGTTCATTGCCTATAAAATTAACCGGGTAACGCATAGAGGATGCCGCATCCAGATATGCAATTGTTCCGTCGGCCAATCTTACCGAGATTTCACCACCCCGAGGTGTAGTGATCGTATTATAAATAGTTTCTTTGTTAGCAAGCTGATTAGAATTGTAAATCACTCTGCCGTCTTTAGTTTTTGTGATACCAATGTTTGACTGATTAGCGATAATGCCATTATGGGCATCATTTAAAGATATTTGCTGTCCATTGGCCAATGTTAAAGTCGCCTTATTGCCACCTGGTGCCAAATCTTGTTTCTTGGTTTGAGCAGTTTGTTGTACCGGTTGTTTGTGAAATAAGTAATAGCTACCAATGGATAAAAATACCAACACGCAGGCTGCCGTTGCAACGCGGCGCCTAACTGCCAACTTACGAACCTTCGTAAAACCGATCCCGCTTTCTATTCTTTTTAACAATTCCGCTTTCAGATTGTCTGCTGATTCCAGTTCATGATAATTTAAATCTTTATCGGCACCTGTCAGCTGGTTGAGATAATCATTATAAGCCATCAATTCCTCTTCCGTAGCGATACCCTGATTTACTTTATCGATTAAGCTATTTAAAATTTGTTTGTCCACGTGCTGTTATTGCGTATATAAGACATAGCACTTAAATAGACCTGAACACCTACAAGAAAATGAAATATTTATTAACTTACTGTGAATCAGTAAATGTGTTTTTTATTTTGAGCTAAAAGAGAAGAAATATGGACGCTAATCGTCCAAGCGGTAATCTTAATTTTTTAAGTGCCCTGTAAACTTGCTCGTCAACAGTTTTTTCAGCGATGCCTAATTGATTAGCAATTTCCTTATGGCTCAACTGTTCATCGCGGCTCAACAGAAACACCTCCCGGCACCGTTCAGGTAATTCATCAATTAGCTGGGAGATGAAGCTTTTTAATTCTTTGACTTCTAACTCATTCTCTTTGTACCGGCGGGGATCAATCGCCTCTAAATCCTCAATAAGGCTTTCCCGTATTTTTCCATTACGGATCATGTTAGCGACCTTGTATTTCACCGCTGTATATAAATAGCCCTTAAGTGTAGTTTTCAATACGATTACCTGACTATTTTCCCACAACCAAATAAATAGGGTTTGGCAAATATCCAGGCTTTCTTCCCGATTATGGCTGGCGTGGTAGGCAGCATTAAACAGCAATTTCCAATAACGATTATAAATTTCAGTAAAAGCCCCCATATCTCTCTGCTTTAGCAGAGAAAATAATTCATCATCGGTGAGTTTGGTCAGCAGCTGCATTGCTTTGGTAAAGACGAATATAATATTAATTTAATAAAAAATCAATGCTAAGTTTAGGCCTGTCCATCAGGAAAACAACGTATCAATATCAGATTGGTATTCTCGGCATTTAAAACGCACAGAGGGTTTAAAGTACTCTTTCATGGATTGGGACGGTTTAAATCTTTAGAAAAAGAGAAGTTCCTTTGAGGTTTGTTTTCACCTAAAAAAATATTTTTTGAAAGGTTTTTACGAATTATCTGCTTTATATTCATTTATTTTCCTGCGTTTAAGTCTATTAAAGTTTCATCTTTTAGGCGCAAAAGTGTACGGTTCGTATATTAGTGTCTTTGGAAAAATCAGTCTAAGGATGATGTTTTCAAATATTGCTTTCTCATAATCTTATTTTAATCTTTTTAACGGATTGGGAAATAACTAGTGTGCATTTATCATTTTGTAGGAGAATGTTTTTACAAACATACCTATAAAGTCTATAGTCTTTATGGTTATTATAAAACACCCGTAAGCCGGACATTCCGATCATGTTGACTATCAGATTCATGGATCGGCTGACACCCGATTCCGCTATAAATGTTAGAGGTTATTTATGTAAATAAATTTCGATGCCGTTACCAATTATCTTAATAAAGTAAGGCTGCCGGATATGGGGCCTCTTCCATGTTTTGGGTTAATGATATAATAATACACACCAACAGGCAACGGCGAACCGTTGTATTTTCCATCCCAGGCAACTGGATAACCTACGGAATAAAATAATCGCTGGCCATATCTGTTAAAAATAGACACTGTACAATCAGGATAACTATCCAGGTACTTGATGTCCCAGGTATCATTTATGCCATCACCATTGGGCGTAAAAGCATTAGGAACAACGGGTGCCTGCAATACATAAACGCTTACCATCGCGGAGGCCGTGCACCCATGTGCAGATGTTACTGTTAACTGGTATTGTGTATCTGTAGTTGGGCTGGCAATTGGGTTCAATACAGTAGCATCGCTTAAACCTGTTGCAGGTGTCCATTTATAAGTAAGACTGTCGCCGGTTGCTTTAGCTTCTAATGTTGTTTGTCCTCCCGATAGAATATAATAGCTTGAAGGTAATGTAATTACAGGTGTAGCATAAACAGTAATTGATTGTGAGGCGCTATATGTGCAGCCGGTTTGGGCAGTGAACAAGTAACTAATGTTAAAAGTACCGGCACCGGATACTGATGGATCAAACAAACCGGATGATGATACACCAGTGCCACTAAACACACCGGTACCGGTAAACCCATTTTTATCTTCAGTGATTTGCACCGCCGCCGCGTTTTGACAGAGCGACCCAATGGCGGACAGTGTTACTATTGGATTTGCATTAACAGTTATGGTGTAGTCAGAAGTGCTGAAACAGGTTTCACCTGAATAAACCACCATCTTTACCTGGTAGTTTTTAGTTACCGGGGTATTAAAAGTCCCGTAGTTATGATAAAATTTACCATCAGCAGGTATCTGGCTGAGATTTTTATAAAATACATTACTGTCAGCAGGTGCATTTATGTAATCATAATAAAAGATTATTTTGGTAATGCTGCCGAAATCAACGGTCGATGAATTATCAAACTCTACATTATCGCTACTGCATAGGCTACCTGCATTCGGCACCGTAAATGAGGCCTCTGGTACTGCGCCATTTACGGTAAAAAGTTGTGATTTTGTTGCTGAAACGCAGCCATATTTAGAGGTAACCGTTAGTGTAACCGTATAATTACCCACAGTTGAATATTTATGCTTCGGGTTTTCATCAGTTGATGTATTGGGATTGGATGTGGTAGCGTTCGTATCACCAAAATTCCATAGGTAAGTAAACGAAGACTGCGTGTTATCCGCTATTGTTGATTCATCGGTGAACTGCGCATATGCGTCTGACAGGCAAACATCGGGCATTGAAAAATCAGCAACCGGTAAAGGATTGACTACGATACTTTGTGAAACCAAATTACTTGCGCAACCAGCTGAAGTAATAACTTTTAATGTTGCCGTATAAGTGCCTGCAGTGGTGTAAGTATGTGTATGGGTGGCATTTGTTAGTAACGTATCTGTTGAATTATCTCCATAACTCCATATCCATTTGGCAATACTGCCGCTTGTGCTTGTTGATGCATCTGTAAAAACAACTGGCTGCCCGGTACAGGCAGGGGAAGAATAAGTGAATGAAGCAATAGCAGCCGCATTGATAGTAATGGTTTGTATAGCCGATGTTGAACTGCAACCACCGCTATTGGTTGCCGTGAGTGTAACCGCGTAAGTGCCTGATGCAGTGTATAAATGTGAAGGATTTTGCAGGGTTGATGTTTGACCATCGCCAAAATTCCATAACCATGATGTTATTGACAAGGTAGAAGTGGAGGCATCTTTAAATACTGTAGAATCACCCAGGCAATCGGTACTTGATGAGGTAAAGGCAGCTGATGGTACGGGATTAATAGTTAAAGTGAGCTCGTTTGATGAAACCACACATTCTGAAGAACTAATATTACTTGTCAGTCCGGAAACCACGCGATATAAATAGGTTCCGGCTGTAGTAGGCGATGCGAAGGTAAATGAGGTGGCAGTGGAAGCCGCGCTTTCATCAGTCCAGGTACCGTTTATATATTCCTGTAACTTTTGTTCGTAGCCGCTTGCCAATGCCGTAGTTACGTTAACTGTAATATTTTGTGAAGTACCACCCGCACAAAGCGACTCCGTAGTTGCCGCGGATGAAAACACAGTTGATACCTGTGAACCGTATGGTCTAAAGGTAATGTCGTCTATCGCAATATCATTGCCAATGCCGCCTGCAGCGTTATTGGTCATTTTTAAAATGACAGACTCCGTATTGGCCGGCACTGTAAATGTGAAGGGGTATTGAATCCAAACATTACCCTCTGCTATATTACCGGTGGTTCCTGTGCCTAAAACCGTCCCGTCTGCTGTTTCTATGGAAAAGGTTACATTAGGTAAAATACCGCTATAATTCAGTAAATTTTTTATCCAGGCGGCAAACTGGTACGTAGTATTTCCGCATAGGCCACTAACAGTGCGTGTATAAAATATACCCGGATCATAGCTTCCGTTTACAATCATCATGTAACCGTTTGTGTTCCCCGTATGGTCGGTGGTGGTCCACCACCCATTAAACATACCGGCTGTGGTATTGGCAATAGTATAATCATCGTCATTAGGAAAACCTGTACTGCTGTAAGTGTAACTGGTAGAACCTGAATCGGCGGGTAAAGCACCCGAACGAGTAGCCGTTCCTGAACCGAAAGTGATATCAACTATAGGGTCACCCAAACTTTGCGCATGAGCAAAATGACTATATAGCATGCTTATAACAAACAAAGCAATTGTTATTTTAATTTTAGGATCAGGCATTTACTTTCAATATCAATAAGAATTCAACAGAAATAAGAGCCTGTAATTAAACAAACGCTCATTATGAAAACAGAACTTAACAATGCCTAAAACAATATTGCTCAAGACATGCGTAAATGTGCTTAAGTGATTGTTGGATATCAAAATTCTATCGGTGAATGAAGCTTATGAATAGATGAATGGTTTAAGATTAATTGTCAAGGCAATGGCCTTGTTGAAGTTTTTCTCAGGAAATGAAGTAATTAATATAGAGAAGAGGATTTCAGGACCTAAATATTTATCGGTTTAATACAGCTTTTTATACATTACCCAATCAAAAATAAGAATCGTTTATAGCCTGATTTTTTATAACAAGCATAAAATGAGTAAATCAAATTTTACTTTAATTTACTTGCCGGTATATTTTTTCGTCCCGATTACTTTCAGCTAATATTCTAATGGCTGAATTCACTTGTTAGGGTTATAAATCAATCGTTTGTCGATAAAATCTACTCATTTAGCGATAAATGAATGTAGTACATTGGTTTGACATTCATATTTGACTCAACGATTCACCAGTAAAGAATAAATGATTATGAATTCATATCGACTTATTAATAAACAAGTAAACAAGGAGTCATATGAAATCATTAATCAAAATGACAGGACTGCTACTATTATTGGTAGCCTCCTGCAAACCCAGCCTCTATAACACCCCTAAAACAAGAGCGGTATCTACAAAGAAGCTTATCCCACCCGAAGGGATGGTATATATACCCTCAGGTACCTTTTTGTACAAAATGCTGAATGATGATAAATCCGAGCAAAGAAGGGTTAGTGTAAGTGCGTTTTTTATCGATAAAACCGAGGTTAACAATAAGCAATATCAGGCGTTTGTAAACTGGGTTGCCGATTCAGTAGCTATTACTAATTATTTGCACGATGATTCTTTCTATCTGCCCGCAACAGGGGCGACTGTTGGTACAGATAATAAGGAAATCAGGCTTATTGATTGGAGCAAAGTGAACAAAATATCTCCGCTCTGGAAAAAAGCTCCGCAGGATATAAAGGAAAAACTTGCACCCATGATGACTATGGTTAACGGTGCCCGTGTACCTAACCCTGCATTATTAGTGTACAGGTTTTATTATGTGCGGATGGACGGCATAAAGAACAGTGAATACGTTGCCGATTCGGTAGGCATCTACCCCCATGAATCAGTATGGTCTGCGGATTTTCCAAACGCACAGATGACGGTAATGGATGCCAATTATTTCACCAACAAGATTTATGAGTACAATCCGGTTGTTGGGGTAACCTGGAAACAAGCCCGGGCTTATGCCGATTGGCGTGGCACCCAGTTAATGCTGATGATAAAAAATAATCCAAATCTTAAGAATTTCAAACTCAGCTTTAGCCTGCCAACGGAGGCACAGTGGCAATATGCTGCCGAAGCTAAATTGAACCCTGAAGATAGTGTATCCCGAACCGTGCTAACTACTATTGATAAAACTACAGGTAAAGAGCAGCTATCAATTAATTATAAACAAGGTGAAGGTATGTATTCGAGTGATGGCTCTACATTTACGCTACCGGTTACATCATATACACCCAATGCCTTTGGTATTTATAACATGGCAGGCAATGTGTCTGAATGGACACTGGATGCCTTTAGCCCATCGGCATCAGAACTGGTAAATGACCTTAATCCTGCGCTGCTTTACGATGCTACTGACAAAGACGCACCCCTAATGAGGCGTAAGGTAGTACGCGGCGGATCGTGGAAAGATAATGGCGAAATGCTGAATACCGATACCCGCAGTTTTGAAGATCAGGATGCGGCGCACTCCTATATCGGTTTCCGTTGCGTGATGGCAGCCTTTGAGCTCACCGGAGAACAGGTTAAAACAAGAAAATACATCGCACAAAAAAAATAAGACCATGAACATATTAAAAATAATTATAGCCCTTCCACTGCTCATGTGGATGGGTTCGGAGACTTCTATTGCCCAAACAATTGCAAAAGACAGTACACTTACAGATACATTGCCCGCTTATGACAGTTACCTGCAGAAGCTGGATCCGGGACAGGTGAGGCCATTTCCGTATCCTAAAACTAGCCAGGCAAACATCAGGCTGTATGCAAGGATATGGCGGGTGATTGACCTGAATGATACCGCTAATGCAATACTTACTATACCCGGTAAATCATTAATGGAAACCATTATGAAAGGGTTGGACGATGGTAAGCTAACTCCTTACCAAAAGGATGACTTTAAAGCCAAGCTGACCGTAAGGCAAGGTGAGCAACGTTTTGCAGACTCTGTATTAGTGCCAAAGTTTGATAACGATGGTAACCAGATATCATCAAAAATGGTACTGAATGAATTTAATCCCGACAAGGTTAAAAAGTTCAGGATAGAGGAAGATGTGTTTTTCGACAGGCAACGCGGCCGTGTTGATACGCGCATAATTGCTATAGCACCCATGATGACCATTTCTGCGTCGGTTGATTTGCCGGATAATATGTCGACAACCCCCGCCTTCTGGATATATTTCCCGCAGCTGCGTTACGCGCTAATTAAGCAGGATTTGAGCGACCCCGATAAGAATGTGTTTGATGTAACTATGGATGACGTGTTTATGCAGCACAAATTCACCGCTTACCTGGTAAAAGAGTTTTCTCCCGGCGGTACGCAAACAGAACAACTTGACCCGGGCAGTCCCGAAGCATTAAAGTTAGAAGAGAAGATAGCCAATTTAAAGAAAACCATTTGGCAAAGTCCAAAAGGAGTTAATAACAAAGATCTGGTGCAACCATCAGACATTAAAAAGGAGGATAGCCATGATAAAGCCAGTAAAACTAATTAGAGAATTCCTTTGGATGCTCCTAATGTCAATAATTCTATTCATCTGCGGTAAGGCAAGCGCGCAAGTGCTGCCTGAATACAGCGCATTTCCCTCATCATCCATAGGTGCGCAGTTAGGTACACAAGGATTGGGATTACAGGGAAGTTACAGTTTTGCCAATGCATTTAACGTAAGGGTTGGTTTTACCAGCATGTTTGGCAACTGGCAATATAAAAGCAGAGATGTTACCTTCAATAGAAATTCTGTGTATGCCATAGTTGACTGGCAGCCTGAGTATGGTGGTAGTACCTGGTTTGCACGCAAGTGGTTTGTATCTGCCGGGGTAGCTGATTATTTTAATAATTCAGTATTTCGCCAGGAGCCGAACTCGCTGAATGATTATACCATTTATCTTGCCAAGTTCCGGCCTTACATTGGTACTGGGTTGGGTAATATACGCCTAACAAACAGTTTAGGGCTACGGCTGGATATGGGCTATTTTATACCACTAACCGCCCCAACCTCAACCAACCCGGCTAAGGCAGATAAAGCAGGCTTTTTGCCCGGTTTAAACACTGCCGGGACTATTTATATTAAATTTTGATCTAAGAACATTTAAAAAGTAATATCATGAAAAATACAAAAAAATTCAACTGGCTGCATGTAGCAATCTCATGGGGAGCCAGCATAGTAATATTAGGAGCCATGTTTAAAATAAACCACTGGGGAGGCGTAGCCGGTACGTATATGATAGGTTTAGGCCTTTGCGTGGAAGCTATACTATTCTTCACCTTAGGTTTTTTTCCACCACCGCAGGACCCAGCATGGGAAAAGGTTTATCCCGAGCTGGCAGTGGACTATGACGGTTTGCCCGGTGCACATCACCATGCTGCACCAGCACGAGGCAACGTTGCCGCTTTAGATAAATTATTGCATGATGCAGATGTTAATCCCGAAGTGCTTAGTAACCTGGGAGATGGCCTGAGAAAGTTTGCCGATAAAATTGGACGCATTAACACTATTACCGATGTATCATTAGACACTGACGAATTTTCAAATAAATTGAAGCAGGCATCTTCAAAATTTGATGTATTGGGTGCCGCATTCGAGCGCGCCACAATGGGATTGGCAGGGATGGTTAATAACAAGTCCGACGGTGAAGCTTACCATCAGCAGGTTGCACGGTTAACATCTAATTTATCTCAGCTGAATTCACTTTATGAGGTAGAATTAAAAGGGGCCGATACCAGTCTGAAACAGATCAACCATTTCTATATCGGGTTGAATGATACACTCAGGAATTTGAATGAATCTGCCGATGACAGCAGGCTATTTAAGGATGAGGTAAATAAGCTGGCTAAGAATATTTCATCACTGAATGTGTTCTATGCTAACATGCTTTCAGCCATGACACAGCCGCGTATTTAGCGGCTGCTGATCCCACTATAGAACTACCATAACAACCCACCTGCTTAGGCAGGATGGGAATGTTATGAACCAAAAATTTAGTATTTACATTTTAATAATTAAGAAAATGGCAGCTGCAGGAAAAGAAACTACCAGGCAAAAAATGATAAATTTTATGTACCTGATTCTATTGGCTATGCTGGCCCTGAATATCTCTGAAACAATATTAGACGCGTTTAAGACTATTAACGATAGTCTTACCGCCTCCGCAGGCAACATTGATAATTCAATACAGCAACAATTTAAAGCATTTGAACAAACGAGGCTCAAGGAATCGCCTGAGCGGGCAAAGCCTATTTATGAAAAAGCCAAGCAAGCCCAAAGGATAACCCAGGACCTGGACGATTTTATAAAAGGTATAAAAAACGAACTGGTGAGCCAAAGTAATGGTTATGACAGTAAAACGGGCGATTTAAAGGAGCGCGATAATCTCGATATTGGTTTTGATGTAATGATCAATAAAAAAAGGGCATATGCACTTAAACAAAAAATAAATGATACCCGCGAACAATTACTGGGCGTACTTGGGCCTAATGATAGTCGTAGTGTTTCATTTACGCTTAACGCGGATGACCCGCCGAAAAAAGGGGTAGATGCCCGCAATTGGGAGGAATTGAACTTTGGCGAAGGAGTACCATTAACGGCTGAATTTACTATCCTGTCGCGCATACAGGCAGATAACAAAAATGCCGAAGCCGAAGTGGTAAAAAAAATATTGGGCAAAATGGATCAGGCTGTTGTTAATCTAGATAAGTTCGAGGCTGTTGCTGTAGCGCCTACTTCTTATTTAATACAAGGCCAGCCTTACACCGCACAGGTGTTTTTAACTGCTTATGATTCAAGATCAAAGCCTGATATTCAGGTTGGTGGCAGCCCGATAAATGTATCAGACGGTAGGGGTGTTTACAATGTGTCTACATCCCGCGAAGGTGTATTTAACTGGACGGGAACTATCCGGATAAGGCAAACTGATGGTACTTTTAAAACCTATACGACACCTGAACAGCAATACATCGTTTCACGCCCATCGGCAGTAGTATCGCCTGATAAAATGAATGTTTTTTATATCGGGGTTGATAACCCTGTGTCGGTATCTGTTCCGGGTATTCCTTCAAGGGACATCAGGATAAGTATATCAGCAGGTTCATTAAACGGAAATAACGGTAAGTACATGGTTAAGGTAAATAATCCCGGTATGGTTACCGTATCGGTATCAGCAGAAATAAATAAGGGCCATACCGAATTATTGAGCCGTACCCTGTTCCGTGCTAAACGAATACCGGATCCTATTGCAAAATTTTCAGGACGAACCGGTGGTAATGTACCCACCGTTGCATTGAAAGCACAGGATGCTATTTATGCTTCGCTGGATAACTTTGATTTTGATGCCAGGTTCAGGATCACCCGGTTCAGTATGATCGTTGCCAATCCGCGCGAAACAGCGTCTGTACAGGTAACATCTGGCAATAGCTTAAATTCAGAAATGCACGCTTCATTGGAAAACATAAAGCCTGGTTCACGCGTAATATTCGACAATATAATAGCCGTAGGTCCTGACGGTACGCCAAGGCAACTGGCTCCTGTTGCATTAACGGCGGACTGATCAAATCAGCTCAGGGGATATGCCAGGATGGTGTTTGGTATATTTCCCTGGCTGATATTTAACGATTAATATTATTCATTCGTCGACACTAAAATTGTGCACGGTTGCTTAGTAGTAACATTGTGTTAAATGCGGATAACGATACTATTTACATTCTTGTTATTTTCTTTCTTAAGTTTATGCGCTCAAAAAAAGAACGGTAAATCAGGAAAATATAACGACATAAACTCGCATATTACGAGACAATACCATTCAGGTAAAGTAATTGATTCGCTGACCAGGGAGCCTATTGAGTTTGTCACCATAACGGATCTGAACAGTAGAAAAAGAGCCAGCACAGATAAAAACGGCAACTATAATTTAAACCAAATTGCAGGAGATAGCCTCTTGATTTCTTGCATTGGTTACCGGCCCACAACTATTATATCAGGACGGTTCACTTTAACAGTTCTTGAAAAAAGCTCGATAGCATTAAAGGATGTTGTTATCACTAACAATGCTACACTTAGCACTTACAAAAACCTTACAAGTCTTGATTTGAATATGCAGCCTGCAAAGTCGGCGCAGGACTTATTGCGTTTAGTGCCGGGTTTATTCATCGCGCAACACCAGGGTGGAGGAAAAGCAGAACAAATCTTTTTGCGGGGCTTTGACGCAGATCATGGAACTGACGTTAATATTTCTGTCGATGGTATTCCTGTAAATATGGTTTCACAAGCCCACGGGCAGGGGTATGCCGACATGCATTTCCTGATACCGGAAACGGTAGCCGGTTATGACTTTGGGAAGGGGCCGTACTATAGCGATAAAGGAGATTTCAATACTGCGGGTTACGTCGCCTATAACACCAAAAATGTGCTCGACCAGGATATGATAAAAGTGGAAGCAGGACAGTTCAACACCTTTAGAACAGTGGCCCTGATCAACCTATTGAGTGATAAAGCAAAAGAAAAAGGGACCAGCGCTTATGTAGCTGCCGATTATCTGTATTCAAACGGAGGCCCTTTTACTGTGCCCGAACATTTTAAGCGATTGAACCTGTTTGGTAAGTTTATAACAAAATTGGATAGTAATAATATTTTGACTGCGACAGTCTCAACATTCAAATCAGATTGGCGCGCGTCGGGGGAGACGCCCGACCGGGCTGTGTCGGAAGGTTATATCTCTAGCCGTTTCGGAACGCTTGATTCTGCGCAGGGTGGTCACACTGCAAGGACGAACGCGAGTGTTAAGCTGGTTACAGACTTGCGTAATGGATGGACGATGAGTAATCAGCTATGGTATTCGCACTATTATTTTAACCTGATTAGTAATTTTTCCTTCTATTATTATTTCCCGGCTACGGGCGATGAATTCCGCCAGTATGAGCGCCGTGACCTTGGCGGATATAACGGCAAGATCTCAAAAATGGTAACGGTTAATAATACCACTTTCACCACCACTGCCGGTTTGGTCAGCCGGTATGATCATATCAGTCCGCTGGAACTGGATCACACGGAGAACGGGCAGTTTCTGGGTTATTTACAATATGGCAGGGCAACTGAGCTAAATTTAAATGGATATTTTGACGAGACGATTTCCACAGGTAAATGGCTCTTTAATGCAGGCGTACGGCTAGATTATTTTCATTACAATTATGTCAACTTATCAACAGATACGGTGGCTACTAATATTTTTAATAATGTAAACCCAAATGCCGGGAAAGCCACTTTAAGCCCAAAACTGAGCGCTGAATATACATTTAACGATAAAATCCAATTGTATTTAAAGTTAGGCAAGGGCTTTCACTCCAATGATGCAAGGGTGGTAATTGCCAATAAGGGCTTTGAGATTTTACCTGCAGCTTATGGGGCAGATTTGGGAATAAACTGGAAACCTTTACCAAACCTATTCATCAATACTGCTGCCTGGTATTTATATCTGCAGCAAGAGTTTACTTTTGGCTCAGACCTGATCGATCAGCCAGCTGGACCAGTTAGCCCCAGCGGTAAAACGGTTAGGGTTGGTGTTGATTTTTCGGCGAGGTATCAATTAACAAAGTGGTTATTCGCCAGCCTAAATGTAAATGTAGCGCGGCCAAGGTATTTAGATAGCTTGAAAGGACATGATTATGTGGAGCTGGCACCTACCTTAACGAGTACTGCGGGTTTAGATTTTCGTTTAAAAAACGGGATAAATGGCGGTATTAGCTATCGTTATCTGCATGCCAGGGCCGCCAATTCCGATTATAGCTTAACCGCCCGGGGCTACTTCATTACCGACTTGGCTATCAACTACACACAAAAGCGATACGAAATAGGTATTGCTATTGAAAACTTGTTTAACCGTAAATGGGATGAGGCACAGTTTGAATATACCTCGCAGTTAAAAGGCGAAACCGCAGCTGTTGATCAGGTAAGTTACACACCCGGTATTCCTTTTTTTGCTAAATTAAAGTTTGCCGTGTTTTTTAAATAACCGAAATAGCATTTTCCCCATTCTTAAATAAGCTTCCATAATTGCTCTCTTATGTTCATCGACACAAAATCAATACACGTCGATACACTCGATTATTCCAGGTTGCTTCTCTTCATTTTTACATGTATCAATATTTGAGATAATAATATTTATTATAAAAAGGCCTTGAAATGCCTCAATGCATATAAGAGGCAGGTACTAATCCCTAAAATATTATGGCAACAATTATCATCGCGGGAATGCATAGATCGGGTACTTCGCTTGTAACCCAATGGCTAAATAAATGCGGTTTAAATGTCGGGAATTACTGCCTTGGAGCAAGTACTTCTAATGTTGACGGTCATTTCGAAGACAAGGAATTTATAAGGCTCCACGAAGATATTTTGGCAGATAATAAACTGCCGGAGACAGGTTTAACAGACAAACGAGCGCTGAAGATTTCAGATTATAATCAAAGACGGTTGGAAGATCTGTTTCAACTTAAAAATGATTTTTCTGATCAATGGGGGATGAAGGATCCTCGGACATGTATGCTTTTGCGGTATTATACAAGCGTTTTTCCCGAATGCAATTATCTGTTCATTGTTAGAGATTTCAGATCAGTAGTAAGTTCCTTACTTAACAGGGAGTTCAAAGAATTTGAGAAAAAATATCTGTCCCGTAAATTTATCTCTCGCTACGTTTGGGTACATTTTAGAAGGGACAAAAGATTAAAGCGGTTTTACCACGAAAATGCAGCCAAGTTTTTAAAGATATGGATCGCCTATAACGAAGAAATAAATAATCACCTATCGACATTAAGACAAGAAAAATATTTACTTCTGCCATATTCTTTTTTGCAGAAAAACGATGTTCAAATATTTCAATATCTATTTCATGCCTGGAAATTTGACCTTGATTATATCCCATTTAAAGATGTTTTTAAAAAGGAATTAATCAGTCGGGTAATACATGTGGATGATTTTATTAGCGATAGAAACCTGCTTGAAGAAGCAAAAAATTTAGAACGGGATTTACAGGTAAAATTGCTTATGCAAGACCTGAATGTGTATGCATAGTCATTCTTAATTCACATGAGATTAAAACCGTATCTGTTGTTCATCAGTGTATTTATTTACTGCAAAAGTGTAAATGGCCAGCAGAAGCCCCAATATACCCAATATGTGTTCAATAACTATCTTTTAAATCCCGCGGTAACCGGCATTGAAAATTATACAGACGTTAAAACGGGTTATAGAAGCCAATGGACCGGATTGCAAGGCGCGCCGATAACCAACTATATAACGATTAATGCCCCGCTTGGAAATGATTTTATTAATGGTGACGCCACGTCGTTTTCGGGGGCAGGGGGCGAAGATCCTTCCAGTAGGTCATATACCCAGGAATATATGGCTGCCGAGCCTCATCATGGTATCGGAATGATGATTGTGTCAGACAAAACAGGACCTATTACAACTACCAACATTGATGCGACGTATGCCTACCATATTGGCATAGCTCCAAAATGGAACTTAGCTGTTGGAGTGTCTGCAGGTGTAAGCAGAACTTCGTTAAATACATCGGAATTATCACTCGAAACTACGCTTGATCCGGCAATAACCTACGGCAATAACAGCACCTGGAACCCCGATCTTGGTGCAGGAGTATGGTTATATTCATCCATTTTTTACTTTGGCGCTTCCGCGCAGCAGTTGCTTCCTGAAAACTTTTACTATAGTACAACCGAGTCGATAAATGAAAATAAAACGGTACCCCATTTCTTTTTGACCAGCGGCGTGAAGTTATTCCTATCAGATGATATTTCTCTTATGCCATCTGCTTTACTAAAAGTAATAAAGCCGGTGCCTGTCACTTATGATGTGAATTTGAAACTGGCTTTTAGGGACAGATTCTGGATAGGTGGTTCATACCGGCATGGGGATTCATTTGGTGCTTTAGCAGGGTTTAATATCAGCTCATTGATAAATGTCAGCTATTCTTATGATGTTACTACATCTGCTTTAAATACGGTGAGTAATGGCAGCCATGAAATAGTGATTGGAATATTACTTAATAACAAGTATAAGGTTACCTGCCCGCAACGGTCATTTTAATTATTGATCGATTCAATTGCAATATTTACCTCAAGAACATTGGCCTCGTCAATGCTTTTTTGATTTACATTTTCATTCCACTCATCGAATTATCGCTCCCATTTTTAAATATCGCCTCGCTGTTCAATAAATATACGCCGTTAGTAACAACAATATCTCCTGCATTCAATCCTGAAATAACAGAGATATAGCTTTGGTTTCCGATTCCTGTCTGTATCATTTTAGGAGAAAAGCTTCCATCGGAGTTTTTAACCCATATTCTGCTACCCTTGCCATCGGTTAATATAGCGGAAGTAGGCACCGCTAAGGAACGGTTATTACCATTGGTTATAGAAATATAAGCCTGCATTCCAGGCCTGATCAATCCCTTCGGATTCGCAATGCTAATTCTGATTAAATTCACCTTTGAAGCATCTAATAGTTCAGGATTGATGAATGCTACTTTACCACTGATTAACTGACCATCCAAATCAGGAAAAGAAACACTAACCGGGGCATTTTCCTTATAGTCTCCAGTTTCATTGGAATATATCTGAGCCTGTACCCATAAATTATTTAATGCCTGAGTTTTGAGAATAGTCATCCCTTCAGTGACATAATCACCCTCATGAACAGCAATATCACTTACTGTTCCGTTAATTTTGCTCAAAACGGTTGTTGTTGCGGATACTTTTCCGATCGCCGCAATATTGTTGATCTGATTGGCTGATAGGCCCCATAATTTTAACTTATTTTCGGCAGTACGAATCAATTGCTGGTAATCTACATCGGGGTTATGCAATACTTTTTGCTGTTGTTTAGCCAATAAATATTCTTTTTCTGCTTCCTGCAAATCTTCGCTATAAATAGAATAGATAGGTTGGCCCACAGCTATTTTTTCGCCCACTGTTCTTACAAATAGCTGCTGTATTCTCCCAGCTATTCTTGCACTTAATTCTTCCGCTGTATTCTCGTCGGCGGTTACCGTTCCGGTCAATGTTTTATCACTGCCTACATTTTCATCACCCACAGTATCGGTTTGGATGCCAGCTAATTGGAGTTGGGTTGCTGTTAACGTAATGCGGTCTGCCATTTTATCGCCCATGCCAGTAAGCTCCACTTTGATTAGTTTCATGCCGCATATGGGGCAATTACCATCATGATCTTCATGGATCTGCGGATGCATCGAACAAGTGTAGTAAGCTTTACTTAGTATTTTAGAGGCCGCAACTGGCGGCTTTGGTTTGCATGCCGCGAAGGTTAGTGCAAGGAGTAACAATAATAATCCGATCTTATTCATTGTCTTTTATTTTAATGAAGCTTTCGCTATCTGTTAAATATTGTGCGTTGGATGCCAGGCTGTCGGCTGCTGTTAAGCCTTTGACTACCTGTATTTCATCGCCGTTAGCGATGCCTGTGCTTACCCGGTGCGCATGATATACCGGGCCCTGTTTAATCCATATGATTTGTGTCTGGCCCAGGTCAGTGATGGCAGATTTGGGTACCCATAAGCCACCTGTAACGCCCGTCTGTATCTCGGCATTAACCAAGCTGTTTACTTTCAGCTCGTGATCCATATTATCTAAATAAACCCGGATACTAGTTGTTTTATCTCCGTTTTGTAAAGTCGGTTCAATAAAGTTTACCTTTCCGTATAAGTTCTTTCCCGGTAAGTCCGGCAGGGTGATTTTAACCGGTTGGTTTAATTTTATAGCGGAAACTGATGCGGGATCAATTTTGATGATGGCCCAAAGCATATGCGGGTTAACCACGTTAAAAAGTGTTTGCCCCTTGTCGACATACATACCCTCTTTAACAGATAATGCAAGATTGTTTGCAAAATCCGATGGTGGCCTTGCATCGGCAGCACTTTCCATTTGTGTATGCGGCATATCATGCACATGACCGTCGTAGGGGCTGTAAACCGGCAGGCTATAATACGATTTACCTGTTTGAATCACGTGGTTTACTTGTGCCGGTGTCATGCCAAGTAATAATAATTTCTGCCTGGCCGCGTTAATCAACCCGGTTTCCTGTGGAGAATTTTTGCTGATAAAAATTAAGTCCTGCTGTGCGGTAACTATATCCGGGCTGTAGATATCAAAAATGCGTTGGCCTTGATGGATTTCCTGGAAAGCATATTTAATATACAGTTTCTCGATGCGGCCCGAAATACGGGATGCAATATTATTAAAAGTCCGTGTGTCGAAATCCAGGTAGCCCTGGGCTGAAACAGATATTGACACTTCTTTTTGTTCCGGCGTGATTGCGGCAACTGAAGAAATAACAGATGAGTTAACCGGCTTCAAAACCGTATTTAAACTGATACCTGAACCCTCACTGGCCTGGCCTGATTTTTTCACAAGCGTCATGCCGCATATAGGGCAATTACCGGGATGATCTTCTGATATCTGGGGGTGCATCGGGCAGGTATATTTTATATCATTTTTGGCAGTTGCTGCAACCGTTGTCGGTTTAGGATTGGAACAAGCATTTACCAGCATAGCAATTGCAAGCAATCCTATCGGGATGATTTTAATTCCTTTCATTCTCTTTTTCATAAGCGACCTGTAAGGTTAATAATTCTTGTAAGCGGTCTAAAGCTTCCATTCGTGCCGTTTGTAAATCCTCAATGCCATTTAATACGGAGGGCAAATCGCCGGTATTCTGATCATAAGCTAGCAGGGCTGTTTTATAACTGTTCTGCAAAGTAGGGATGATGTTCTGCTGATAGTTATTGATCTGTCTTTTTTTGCTGCTTATATCCGTTCTTAACCAGGCCAGCTGTCCTTCAGCCTGGTTTAGTATATCTACTCTTTTCTGCTGTAGTTCTTCTACTTCATAGCGGATACCCTTTAGATTGGCTTTATATTCTTTAGAAGCCCAGGGAACGATAGGGATAGTAACAGAAGCCATTAAGATATACTGGTTTGCATAACCGCCGTAGCTGATCATGTGTGCAGCTTGTATACCAAAATCAGGTTTACGCTTATTATATTCTACCTGGGCATTCAATTGCTGCAAATCAATATTCCGGTTGATCCCTTTAATGTCACTGCGGGCATTGGCAAGACTGGCTGTATCGGTTATTGTCGTTTCGTAATCTTTTAAAACAATATTGGTGTCTACCATAAAGACCGTTTGTTTATCCCTGTTCATCAGTGTATTGAGCATGATATTCTTTTGGCTGATCTCGTTATTGATTTGTTCACGGGTGTTATCCAGCTCAAATAGTTCTGCTTTGGCTTTGTAAATATTGGGTAACTTCTCCTTGCCATAAGTTAGCCGGATGTTCGCATCCTTTAACATATATTCCAACAAGCTTTGCGTATTTTGTAATAAGGTCAGTTTCTTTTCCAGCATTATCCGCTCGTAATAATATTGTTTCGCCTGGGCGATCAACTGGTTTTTTACATAATCCTTATCGGTTTCGGTTGCTTTGGATAGCCCTTTCATGTAACTTTCCTTTGCCTTTAGCTTTGCCGGATTGGTGAACATTTGTTCGCCGCTGATCATAAAAGAACCACCGTTTGGGCTAAACTGATAGGGAACCTGGTACTGCCCTGCGCTGATCTTTGGTGCATCTAAATTCTTTGCACCGGCAGCATAGGCATCCTGTGCACTGATCTTCGCGTCATAAGACAGTAACGCCGGGTTTGCTGAAACCCGCGCAAGCACGGTATCCAAAGGCAGGTTTTGTGCTTTTGCTGATAAGCCAACAAAGCAGATGAGTACAGTAATTATAATTTGATTTCTTGTTTTCATTATTCCTTTACCTCCAATACTTCCAGTTTACCATATTTTTTTAACTCGTATTCCTTCACCATTAAAAAGATGAGCGGGGTAACCAGTAAAATATGCGTGGAAGAAGTTAATACGCCACCGATCATCGGCAATACTATCGGTAGCATCACATCGCTGCCTGTACCGGTTGCCCATAATACCGGAACCAACCCAAACAGCGCCACGCAAACCGTCATGAGTTTTGGCCGCAAACGTTTTACCGCACCGTTCATCACATAAATGCGCAGGTCTTCACGGGTGATCGTATCCTTTGAATTTCCTTTTAAGGCTACCAGTTGCTGCATCGCATCATTCAGATAGATAACCATCACAATGCCCGTTTCTACCGCGATACCAAACAGCGCGATAAAACCAACCGCTACTGCAACGGATAAATGCACGCCAAAGAAATAGACCATATAGGCACCACCAATTAAAGCGAAGGGAATTGAAATCAGGCTGAAGAATGCTTCGCGGATAGAGTGAAAAGCAAAATACAGGCAGGCGAAGATGATGATGAGTACAATCGGTAGTATCAATTTCAGGGTATGTTCTGCCCGGATTAAATTCTCATACTGACCGCTCCACTCAATATAATAACCTTTCGGAAGCGTTTTAACCATGCTGTTCAGCTTTTCCTGCGCCTCCTTAACCGTATTGCCCAAATCCCGGTCACGCACATTAAATAATACGGTTCCCCGTAGTAGGGCATTTTCAGATTGGATCATGGCAGGGCCATCACTAATTTTAATATCAGCTACTGATGATAAAGGGATGGGGCCGTTGTTGGAAGTTTGCACGAGAGTCCGTTTGATCGCATCCAGGTTACTGCGATAATCCTGTGCCAAACGTGCATTTACGCTAAAGCGCTGCCTGCCCTCAATAGTGGTTGTTAGATTGATACCGCCTAAAGCGCTTTCCACCACTTCATTTACATCATCCACACTTAATCCATATCTTCCGATAGCATCTTTGTTTACTTGAATGTCCAAATACTTACCGCCGGTAATCGGGTCAACATATAAATCTTTTACACCATTTATACCCGTTAAAGCCTGCTTCATTTGGTTGGCTAAAGCGTTGATTGTATCCAAATTCTGACCATAAATCTTTAATCCTACATCTGTACGAATACCGGTAGAAAGCATATTGATGCGATTGATGATCGGCTGTGTCCAGCCGTTTACTACGCCGGGAATTTGGAGTTTGGCGTTTAGTTCATTGATAATATCTTCCTTTTTAAGCCCCTTGCGCCATTCGTCTTTTGGCTTTAGCAGGATGATTGTCTCCGTCATGCTGATGGGTGAATTGTCGGTAGCCGTATTGGCACGACCTGCTTTTCCTAAAACATTGGCTACTTCGGGTACGCTTTTGATGATCTTGTCTTGCACTTGCAGCAACTGTTTAGCCTCCGCGTTGGAAACATCCGGCTGGGTGACCGGCATAAACAAAATCGTTCCTTCATCCAACGGTGGCATAAACTCGCTTCCAAGACTTAGCAATAGCGGTATGCTGATAAGCAAAGCCACAATATTAATAATCAGTGTTGTTTTACGCCATGTTACGCACCAGTTTAATATAGGCCGGTAAACTTTTTCTAAGCCACGGGTTAAAGGGTTACGTTCGTCGGATCTCAATTTCCCTTTCAAAAAAAACGAGATCAGTACAGGAGCAAGAGTAACCGCCAATACGGCATCAATGGCCAGTATAAATGTTTTTGTCCAGGCCAGTGGGCCGAATAATTTGCCTTCCTGTCCTTCCAGTAAAAATACAGGGAGGAATGAAGCGACAATAATGAGCGTAGAAAAAAACACGCCACGCCCAACCTGTTTGCAGGATGCTTCTATGATTTTTATTCTTTCTGCTGTGGTCATGACTTTTCTTTTTGTTGTGCGATAGATAAGTTTCTATGCGAGTTTTCTACCATCACGATCCCATTGTCTACAATTACCCCGATGGCCAAAGCAATGCCTGTTAATGACATGATATTGGAGCTGATACCAAATGCGTTTAGCAAAATAAAACTGGCGGCGATGGTGATTGGGATTTGTATGATAATGCTTAGTGCACTGCGCCAGCTGAATAGGAACAGGATAACGATAATGGATACCGTGATCATTTCCTCAATAAGCGTGTGCTTAACGGAGTTCACCGCATTTTCAATCAATTCGCTGCGATCATAAGCGATATTAAAACTGACACCGGCTGGCAAGCCTTTTTGAATATCGGCCATTTTATCCTTAACAGCATGAATTACCTTATCCGCGTTTTCGCCGTAGCGCATTACCACGATACCACCAACGGCCTCACCATTTCCATTCCGGTCGAAGATGCCCAGTCGTTCATCGCCACCCATTTGTACGGTAGCTATATCTTTTATCTTCACGGGTATGGTATTGATTACACCAACCGCGATATTCTCTACATCGGCTAAACTTTTGATATAACCCAAACCACGAACGATATAACCCGTGCCGTTCATTTCAAACTTGCGGCCACCTACATCGTTGTTATTGCTTTTGATGGATTTGAGCACCTGAGACAAGGGAATATTATAATAATTGAGTTTGTGAGGGTCGATAGTAACCTGATACTGTTTTTCAAAGCCGCCAAAAGAAGCCACTTCGCTCACACCAGAAACCGTTTGCAAACCTAATTTTACATACCAGTCCTGCAAAGCGCGTTGTTCGCCCAGATCCATGCCTTTGGCGTCCAGCGTGTACCATAAAATATGGCCGACACCTGTGCCATCGGGGCCCAATGTGGGCGTAATACCCTGCGGCAATAAGCGCTGGGCATAATTCAGCCTTTCCAGCACCCGGCTTCGCGCCCAGTACACGTCTACATTATCCTCAAAAACGATATAAACAAAGCTCATTCCGAACATGGATGTGGCGCGGATGGCCTTAACTTTTGGGATACCCTGCAGGTTACTCACCAATGGGTAAGTCACCTGGTCTTCCATAATTTGCGGGCTGCAGCCCTGCCATTCGGTAAATACGATCACCTGGTTATCCGAGAGGTCGGGGATAGCATCTATTGGGTTTGCTTTAACCGCATACGCTCCCCATGCAAACAGGGCAATGGCGATCAGCAAAACGATATACCTGTTTTTTAACGACAGGGAAATAAGTTGATTAATCATCTTAACAGGTTTTAATCAGCACCGTTCGCCAACTGGCTGACGGTGCTGAAATGAATTACATTTTCATTTTTTCTGCAGGTTTCGCTTTCAGATCGCTCTTTTTAACCAACGTCATTCCACAACCGGGTTTGGGGCATTTACCAGGTTTGTAACTTACCACGTCAGTGTGCATTGGGCAGGTGTAAATTACTTTTGCGGTTTTTGCTTTTCTTGTTTTGGTGGTGTCTGTTACCGGATGGGTAGAATGGGTTGCAAACGCGGTCATGCCGGAAAACAAAATGGCTATAGCCATCAGTGTTACTTTTTTCATTGATTTTTAAATTAAAGAATGGATAAATAGCATAAGGCAAGCCCAATGCATGATTATAAATTAAGATGATGAATTGAAAATAATAGGTTAGCCGATACAGGACGTATGGCTAATGAGAAATCGACGGATCAGATCCGGTAAGCGCAGTTAAGGGTATAGGCAGGAATATCTGAATGTCCGGGTGGAGCATTCCCCTTATAAACTATTTTAGTATGTAATATGCTTACAATACCTTCATTAGCTAAACTAATGAACGACGGGAGTATCGCAGGTACAGGGTGATTTAAAGAAATAGAAGTAGCACTAAAATGGCTGTCCTTTACCTTAAAACTTTGTTTTTCGTGACCGCAACACTTATCCTTACTACCGGATTGGCTGTTATCAGCTGCACCATAGCTGAAGGTTGTTGAGGTTAATTTACCGCAGCAATAAAAACGGTTAATACTCATACCCATGCAGGATACGATGTAGATAGTCGTTAATAAGATGAGCGCAGTGCGTTTCATTAGTCGAAGATATAAAAAATATGCCAGCAAATAGTTTATAAAACCGCCCCGGCTAAGAGGTGGCTTGTTATTAATTACAATTTACATTCATTTTACAATTACCGGATGCCTTGCAGGTTTTGCTGCAATAGTCCTTGCTATTTGGTCCGCAATTTTTTGCACAGGTTGAACAATGATTCATCTTGCTATTGCAACAAGGCGTATTGGCATAAGTAATGGATATAGCAGATAATAGCATCACCATGGTGATGAAAAGAAACTTTTTCATGATGTTTGAATTTAAAGATTAATAATTAACGAATAATACGGTCATAAACAGACCGGCATGCAGCTATCATTATTAAACTTTTGGAGGGTTCCAGTCATTGTCCTCGTAGTCGGACAACTCGCCGGTAATAAAGGGGTGAGCGGTTTGAGTATTTAAATCGATAATAACAGGCGAAAGAGAAATAGGGGAAATTATTAAAAACCCACAGGTGCTACAGGATAGCATTACAGCGGAACATTACTGCTATACCAAGCTTCTTTATACTATCGGAAACAAAAAGTGAAACGGTATTTCCGTTATCATAGCTTTTTGTTTCCGATGGCCTTATGTTAATTAGGGAACAACTCCGTTAGTTTTTTATTCAGATCGTCGCCTTTGATGTTAACCGCGATGATTTTCCCGTCCTTATCAATCAGGAAATTTTGCGGGATGGCCTTAATGCCGTATAAAACAGCCGCGGCATTGTTCCAAAATTGCAGATCAGATACCTGTGTCCAGGTTAACCCATCATGATGGATTGCATTTAGCCAGTTAATCTTTTTCCCCGGCTGGTCTAACGAAACACTCAAAACAGTAAATCCTTTACCATGAAACTTTTGGTACGCTTTTACTACGTTTGGGTTTTCTTCCCTGCATGGCCCGCACCAGCTGGCCCAAAAATCAAGCAGTACATATTGCCCTTTAAAGTCGGATAGTTTAACTACTTTTCCTGAAGTATCTGGTTGTTCGAAATCAGGGGCGACTTTGCCTATTGCGGTGATCTTTTTAGCATCTATAGTTTTTTGAATAGAAGCAGCGTAGCTGGTGTTTTTATAAGATGGAGTTAACTCATCATAATACATTTGTGCCTTGTCAGCCGGAATAATGGTAATCATGGTATTTAGAACATACATGGATACGAACGCATCCGGATGCTGTTTGATAAATGAGCCCAAACGTTCAATCTGCCCCTGATTATAGCCTTCATTCAGTTCATTGTAGTATTTATAAATAGTGGCATACTGAGGGTCTTTAGGCGTAAGATTAGTAATAGCATCGGCACCAAATTTTGCATTTAGTTTATCCTGAATTTGCTGCCTGGCCGGGGCGCCTTCCTTTATAAATTCCGCATACAAGTCATTTTCAGGATCATTTTCCACTACAGAGTTTGCAAGCGTTTCCATATCAGCTTTAAAGCCAACAGTTCCTGGTTTTGTTATCAAGATACCATATGGCATATAGCCGCCTTTCTTTTTCATTTCATATGCGCTGTAAAACATATAACGGCCCGGCTCCTTAAACGGCACGCGTAATTCAAATTTTCCATCCATAACGGTAACTGAATCATGTAGATTAATGGCATGGTTATAAATTACCAATTTTTGCCCGTTATATTTTGCATCAGCCGTACCCTGAAATATTGCTGACTGACTATCCTGCGCTTTTACTTGTTTTATCGTAACAAATGCGATGAACAGCATTGTGAATTTTAGTATTTTTCTCATTATTATTAATTAAAAATAGAAGTAAGTAAATTATCCATATCGGCCTCAGTGCCGCCCAAATTATCACCATACCGACCGATAATTTTGCCGTTGGGATCAATAATTATTTTGGTTGGTAGTGAATGAATGCCAAACTTTTGACCGATTTCTTTATCACTTTTCGCGGCCCGGTCTAATCCATCAAGTACATTGTGCCATACTCCAACATTATCCTGCACAATAGCCTTTCGCCAATCCTGGGGGCGGTCGTCATCGCTGGCTATTCCTATTATATCCAAGCCCTTACTATGATATTTATTGTAAAGCGCTATCATATGAGGGTTACTATGTCTACATGGTACACACCAGCTCGCCCAAAAATCAAGTATTATATATTTCCCTTTAAATGATGATAAAGTTAAGGGCTTACCATTCACATCATTTGCGCTAAAGTCTGCCGCCATACTGCCGGGCATACCTAAGTGCATTTTTTCAATTTGCTCCGCGAGTTCTTTTCCATAGGTGCTTTGCTGTAGGCTTGGCTTCATTCGGCTGTAAAACATTTGTATTGAATCCAGCGAAATAGCGCCTAAATCAAAGAGCAACCTGTAAGCCGTGAGATATGAATTTGGGTGCGCTGTAAAATACCCCGCATCAATAACTGCCAACCGCTTAAAGTATGGGTCAAATTGGTCATGAATAGCACCGGCCTTTTCCCGCAGTTCTTTAATTGTTTTTTCATCTGCGTTATTTTTTACGGCCGCCCGCACGTTTTTTGCGGCACGGGCAAAGGCGGTATCCAGCGGTTGCATTTCCAGATTAACAGGTGCTTTCTGCCGCTCAAGCTCAACTCTTTCGTCCTCTGTTTTTGACCCGGTTATAACCGCATTCTTAAAATCATCAGCCTTGATGAGCATATGCATGTCCGTTGGTTCAAGAAACAAAGTGGTGGTATTTGGGTCATCTACTGAATATGACTTTATTGCCCCATAGAAATAGGCAACTGTAGGCTCTGTAATTTCGCCTTTAAAAGTAAAATCCCCTTTGTTGATAAAGCATGTATCTGTTACCCGCTTGCCATACTCATTTTGGTAAGTAAGCATAAGTTTCCCGGAATCTTGTCCGGAAATTTCGCCCTTTAAATTAAATTGCTGCGCATGTGCTGTTTGCGCAAAGCCCTGGATTAAAAATAACAGCACAGCAATAGCGCATATCACTTTATTATTTCTCATAATGATAATGAATTAAGATTATCTGTTAGTGTCTGCAAATGGAATAAGAAGTAAAAAGCCCGGCCGAAGCCGGACTGATTAAATCAACTAAAAACCAAATTATTCATTGTAGATTTCTTTAAGCTTCGCATCTATCTTTGCCTCATCGTTGGTATACACCAGTATCTTTCCTTCTTTATCCAACAAAACATAAAAAGGTATCGCGGCGGTCATATACAGGCTGCCAACATCTGCCGGCATATTTTTCTTAGAAAAACGATCGTCTACCTGTGTCCATGGCATTTTTTCAATATTCATGGCTTTAGTCCAGTTACTCCATTTGTTATCGTCAGATACACTTACTATATCGAATCCCTTGGCGTGGTATTTCTGATAAACTTCCTTCCAATGCGGTATTGCCTGCCTGCATGGATGGCACCAGCTTGCCCAAAAATCTATCATCGTGTATTTTCCTTTTGTAAAGGACGACAGGGTGAATTTGGAGCTATCACGCCTTAATAAAGTAAAATCAGGGGCTACGCTGCCGGGTTGAATTGCCTTTAGCCTTTTTCTTGATGCTACCAAACTATCATAATATGGAGATTTAGTTGCTTCGCCGGTAAATTTATTCAGCATGGCATCAAGGTCAGCATAAGACATACTACCGCTTACAAACATGTATAATTGATCAAACATGTATATACCGGCAACCGATGACGGGTTTTGCGCTACATACTGGTCAATTTTTTGTTTTTGCCAGGCTTGTTTCAACTTTTCTACCGAATCCAGTTCATCACGGACTTTGTATTGGGCATCTATATCATTACCAACTGCTTTAAACTTTTTATCAAGATCGGCAAATGCACCGTCAAACTGTTTTTGGCCCGGATCATTTTCGTAAGCCATCCAATCATCATAATTGGGGGATCCGGTTTCGCTAAATTGTGTAATAATGGCTCCTTTGTCCATTCCGTATTTGGTATAGTCATAGTGCCTGGCACCGGTAGTATCTGCCGTTACCACATCTGAACCATCCACAAATACCTTAAAACTATAATTGCCTGGTTCAACAATTATGCTCATCAATTGAGGAACAATTTTTCCTTTAAATTCAAATGAGTCATTGCTGATGGCGGTGCTGTCAACGATTGTTTGCGTGCGGTCGTCTTCATGGTAAGCAGCCAACTTTACTGTTCCGGATGGTATGCCTTTTATTGTGCCTTTAACGTCATATGAGATCTGAGCATATGACTTACCTACAGAAATCGACATTAATAATATTGATAAATATTTTAAACTCTTAGTTTTCATAACCTATTGATTAATATCCTGGATTTTGTATTATCTGATTATTTATTGAAGTTTCGGTATAAGGTATTGGCAAGGTTAGCTGGTTAACCGATTTAAGTCCAGGTAACAAGGTTTGCGCTGTTGCAAAAGGTAATCGGCGAAGAGCAAACCAATCCGCGCCATTTTCTGAAAAGAAGTTCTTCACCTCTTCCTTTACAATCAGCAGTTGCAACGCAGCTGGCGTATTGGCATTGGTAATAGCGGTAAAATCCTTAATTCCAGCATGACCCTCAACAGTTTCTAACAGCGACTTTGCCGTTGCTAAATCTCCATTTGATAAGGTGATAGCTTCAGCCTCCAGCAAATAAGCTTCAGTTAATCGAAAAGCATAGCAGGTTTCACTTAAGGGGGTTTCTGCTATATTGACCGTATCACCTGAATAAAACTTATCCAATCTTGGCAGTAAACCGTAATATGCAGTATTTGCCAAATGATAATACCATTGTTTACGCGGATCAGTACTTAATGCGGTAACCAATGAATCCGACAAAGGATATTGAACATAAAATTGATTATTTTGATATTTATAGGTCTCCGTAGGATATGGCTGAACCCCCAAAATAACTTCTTTACTGGTAAATCCTTTAGATAGGAAAATGTCTTTTACGCTATCTTCCAAAGCAAATGGTCCATTCGCAATTACGTCACTAGTTAAACTTATCACTTCTGCATAGTCTCCCGCTGCGCCTCTGTTTATCAAAACACGGGCTTTAAGCAATTTTGCTGCTGAAGCGTTAGCATAATATATAGCAGTATTTAGTTTAGGTAAACTCGCAATGGCAGTATCCAGGTCACTGATAATGGATGTGTAAGCAGCCGCTACGCCTGTGCGTGGCAGGTTAATATTATTCGCGTCAACAAATTCATCCCTCAAAATAATTCCATACTTACTTGTCGGATCATAATATTGGCCGTAGTACAGCAATAATTCTGAGTTACCGAATGCTCTTAAGAACCTGGCTTCGGCAAGCATTTCCGTTTTAGTAGCCGCAGGTATTTTGGTTACCGGGGTGGCATTTTTAATAAACCCATTAGCCGCATTTACCAATGCATAACCATAATTCCAGATGAGCGGAACCGCGGACGATTTTGAATTAAATGTTAGTGTCGGGAGCCCATCATTGCCGCTGGTGCTATATGTAGAGTTAGCAAGTTCAGATGGCGTGATCTCGTTCACTTGCGACCAGAATATTGTAGGAACATTGTTATTATCTACACCGCTGTTTGCAAACCTGTAATAAACTCCGTTTAATACAGTTGCCGCGCTTTTTGTATCTACAATTACGTTTCCGTCCACTTCTGAAGTGGTAGGAAATACATTTAATTCCTTTTTGCAAGACCAGAAAAGAGAACCGGTTAAGATGATAACCAGGTAATTTATATATTTCTTTTTCATGTTAATGATCGTTAATGGTGAAAATTAAAACCCGGCTTTTATTCCTAATGAGAATGTACGTACGCTTGGGTAGTTACTTACATCAAAGTAGCCGCCGCTTACACTATAGGCATCATCAGAGGTTTCTGGGTCATTACCCGGATACTTGGTTATGGTAAACAAGTTGGTGGCCGACATGAATATTTCCGCTGTTTTCATACCTGCCTTTTTCATCCAATCTGTTTTATCAAAATGATAATTAAGCGTTAGCGTTCGCAACTTCAGGTATGATGAGTTATATACATCCAGGTTTGATTTGGCATAGAACGCGTCATTCAATACTAACCTGGGGTCGGTTGCATCGGTGTTTGTTGGCGTATACCTGTTTAGCATAGCCACATTAGCATTTGATGTACCCACAAACTCAACACTTGATACATGATCGCCCCATAACAATTTGCCTCCCTCTGAGAAAAGGAAATAAAATTGAAGGTCGAATCTTTTATAGGTAAACCCTTGTGTAATACCGCCGTAGTATTTAGGGGCAGCGTTAGCAATAATGGTATTATCGTCAGGCAACTCATAACCACTGGCAGCGGTGCTTGTGTTAAGTTTATACATTGGGTCGCCTATACCCAATGTTGGGAAAATAATTGGTTGAAAAAATCCGAGCGCTTTTTTATAAGCATCTAATTGAGCCTGTGTTTTTATTAAACCGGTAACAGTATAGCCTGTGATCAGCCCCAGTGGTTTACCCTGTATCAATGTAGTATTACCGAATTCTAAACCGGTTAAATTGCCTATTTGCGCAAGGTTAGCATTCGAATTTAATTTGGTTACAACTGAGTTAGCCCATGTAACATTAAAACCCGCATTCCATTTAAAATCTTTAGTACGGATGATATCACCCTGTACCGTCACTTCAACACCTGTGTTTTTAATACCCACAGCGTTGGTTAGTATAGAGGAGTAAGAACTGCTTGGCGCAATTGGTACATTCAACAGGTCGTCGCTGCTTTGTTTGTTGTAATAATCAACCGTAGCCGACAAGCGATCTCCAAATAACGAAATATCAATACCTGCATCAGCTTCTCTGGTGCTTTCCCATCTTAAATCATTATCACCAACCTGCGTTGGTATTAACGCGCTTGAACCGGCATAAGAGTAAGGGCTGTACAAAGTGCGGTACATCTGGTTACCAACATTTTGGTTACCGGTTAAACCGTAGCTGCCTCTAAGTTTAATATCATCGATCCATTTTACATTTTTCAGGAAATTTTCCTGAGATATTCTCCAGGCAACTGCACCTGATGGGAAATAACCGAATTTATTATTCGGCCCGAATTTGGAAGATCCGTCAGTACGGCCTGTAAATGTGAAGAGATATTTATCCATTAAGCTATAGTTAGCCCTCACATAAAAAGATAATAAATAAGCCTGGGGTTGAGCAGGATC
>JABDDX010000026.1:0-30504 GCA_013287375.1 Bacteroidota bacterium
AAAACAGGCCCGTAGAAAAAGCTATACCACATACCGTACCCGATTCGATCGTTAAGCCTGACAGTAGCCCACCGATAACTCCGGAAAAAGAAAACACCGATTATCAAAACAAAGGAAAACAGGCAGATTCTGCTACACAAAGTACGATTCAGGATGTTATACGATCGGAGCAAAATAAAGCGGGAAATACGGATAGCACCAATACAGATACAACAAAAAACAATCAGAACTAAAATGGCTCCAAAACCTTCTATCTGGCAGCGTATCGGCATTCATGACTGGTTTTTAACCAGCGAAAATACCGGCAAAAATAAAAAGCAGCTTATGCTTAGCCCGGATGACGTTTATAATTACATTATCGACAAGTTTACTGATAGCATCCGCCAATTATCATTCGCAGGCCGCATCGTATTTTACCATGAATACATCATCAGTTTTAATGCTGAAGATTATAAGGAATTTATTAATAACAAAACAGGCATCCTGGGGCTGATCGTAGATGAAAGTGTAAAAAGATTTTACGAGTTATTAAAGCAATATCGCGAAGCGGGCAAAACAGTCGAACCTTCAAGCTCTAAATGGGTATTTCGCCTGGTATCGCATCCTGATTATGCAAGGGGCGATATAGGGTTTATTGGCAAGCTATTGCCCGGGAGTAACAAAAAGGAAGAAAACCTGCGGGTAACTTTTATTCCTCGGCAAACGGGCATAGCGCAAACATTTGATATTAGCGAGGATATACTTAAGGGCTTTAATTATTACAGTGAGGGGTATTATGAAATCCCTTATTTAGCGGATTTATCATACGATGAAAAAGATGCGGTAAAGAAAAAGGAAAAATACCTGGCAAGGCTGGAAATCATCCTCCCTGAAAAACAATTAGCCGGTAAAAAAGTAGAGTTCCTGATGAATGATGAGGAAATAATAGTTTCGGGTGGGGATGAGGAAAGAGAAGAACCATACATCTTCAGGATTCCTTCGGAGTGGGTGAACACCCCGCACCTTTTGATCCGTTTTAATAAGGCGGATAGCAAATTTTATATGGCATCTGTAGGTGAACAAACTATTTTGAATGAAGAAAGTGTACCCAGGAGCGATATCAATTCACCCGCCTGGCAGGAACTGCCTGTAAACTCTAAAATATTGTTGAACGGCATTGTTGGTATCAATATTTTCAAATCATAAATATGTCACAAATACTATCCATAGGATTATTGATTATTAGCGTGGCATTGCTGGTTTCACATTTTTCCGACATCAAAAAATCACGTAAGATAAATGAATGAGCAATTCTTCGGATTATCCGACACAGGCAAACAGCGTGAAAACAACGAGGACCTCTTTATTGCGCAGCAGGTTCACGGTGGTAAATTTATACTGGCTTCGGTTATTGATGGTGTAGGCGGTTATGCCGGAGGCGAAATAGCAGCCGAAGAGGCACAAACGGCTGTAATTGAGTGTGCCGGGAAACCTTTTAAAGAAGCAATCCCCATGCTTGTCGAATGCTTTCATTTAGCCAATGAACGTGTTATTGCTGAAAAGAAACGCAGTAACAAATACCAGGAAATGAGCTGCGTTGCTACCGTTGCATTGGCCGATATATCGGCTAACCTATTTTACTACGCGCATGTAGGCGATACCCGGCTATATTTATTCCGCGATGGTTCGTTAGTGAAAATATCCCACGATCAATCGTTCGTTGGTTTCCTGGAAGAATCCGGCCGCTTAACTGAACAAGCAGCGATGGAACATCCCCGCAGAAACGAAATTAATAAGGCCCTGGGATTTGAAGAAAATTTAAACCAGCATGCTGATTATATAGAAACGGGCCAATCACCTTTCCTGCCGGGCGACTTGTTGCTTTTATGCAGCGATGGATTGTCGGACATGGTGAACAGCAGTGAAATGACTTCTATTTTAAGTCGGACTGGTTCCTTAAAAGAGAAAACCAGGTTGCTTATCGATATGGCCAATGAAAAAGGTGGCCGGGATAATGTTACTGTAGTATTGGTGCAAAACGACAAAACACCCCAACAGTATACGGCAAATAAAGTCACGGAAAGTGTTACTAAATCACAACCGGCGGTGCAACAGTCCGAACAATCCGTGGTAGGCATTCCTGTTCATCGAAAAAAAAATAATATTGCTGCTATCTTTTTTGCTATCCTGGCATTGATATTCCTGGGCACCAGCATTTATTTATATAGGTTGCCACCGGTTGTTAAAACGATCATTCCTGCTAAAAAGATCCTCAGCAAAGAGGAAATTAAATTGCAGCAAGCGATAAACAATACAAAAGGGAAATCAATTATACTGGCAGATACTGCCTTTGCCGGCCCGGTTATTATTAGCCAGGCTATCAGGATTGATAACGACTCATTATTACTTAAAGCAAAAGGGACTATTGTACTGCAATGCGATACTGGTTATAATGGGCCTGCTATTATCTTATCTGCAAAATGCAGGCACATTGTGTTAGATAGCTTATCATTCAGCGGTTTTACTACCGCGATTGATGTAACAGGGAACGTGCTGTCGCTTAAAAATGTACGATTCAATAATTGCAAATCAGCAATCCGCCAATCTTTTACACTGGCATATAAAAAATATTTTAGCGGCCAGCTACCTGTATTAACATTAAAGGCCGACTCATTACCTGTTAAAACCAAATAAACCTATGGCACAGGCAACCACCACATCAGTTTCACGAAAAAAGGAGCGTTTGTTCCTGTTGCTTGTGAGTGTGATTTTGGGCCTGTTATTCCTTCGTTTATACCAGGTTAGCGAGCAAAGTTTTGCCGATGTAGATAAACGCCTGCAGGATGGCACAATGGTTAACCTGAATGCAAAGGATGCCGTGGGCAACTTTACACGGATGCTGCAAAAAGGCTTTTATTTTGACGACCCAAAGGACATAGAACTTATCGGGAACATAGTCGCCAAACAAATGACTGGTACAGCATTTGATAACATTGGCGATTTAAATAAATCAAAGTATAATATTGATGCCGATGAAGCATTTGCTGTTGGCGGCCAATCGTTTAAAGACAGGGTTTTGGTATCCCGCGCCTTATTGGGGTATACCGGCAACGATTCTTCAAGATTTTTACAGGAGAGAAATAATCCTCCGCAATTGCCGGAGCAAACCGATATAGGGTTAAGTGGCTACAGCATAAAGGGTGAAGTGCTCGATAAAAGATCGCCTGTCGGAAGGGTATTGATACGTCTGCAAATGGTTATTCCGCAGGATAGTACATTCACCGATGAGGAAACGGATCAAACCAAAGTAAAAGCAATAAGGGGTAAAGGCTACCAGCTAACTTACATTGCTGATGCGCAGGGACAAAGCCACCTGCAAACTATCATCGCGTATGCCCGCACAGGTTCAAATGGCGAATATGCGTTTCACAATCTGCCTGCGGGTAAAGCATTTGTTATACTGCCGCTTCAACCCGGTTACCAGTTTGGCCGGTCGATGGGTACCGAAAGTTTGGATAAAGACCAGTCTTTTAATTTCAACCGTTCACCGCATACTATTAGGTTGTTATCAACCAAAGATTTCAATATCCTTAAAAAGGAAAAAGCGCTTATCATTCGCACGCCGTCCGAATTTAATTTTTGGTATGTAATTATAGTTTTGAGTTTTTTCCTGTGCTTTTTTATCATGCATGGCTTGTTAAGCTTTAAGTTTCCTGCCACCGACCAGGTTATACTGCCTTTAATCATGATACTTACCGGCATTTCGTTTTTAATGCTGCTTAGCATACAGGACCCTTTACGTGACCGTTTTTTTGCTAAAGATTCACTTATATATTTAGTGCTTGGGTTTGTAGCTATGATTGCATTGTTATGCTGTAATATCAGGCGATTTAATGCTGATTCAGGTGTTTATAGATTATTCGTATTCAAAAATAATCCCAAAACAGCAAACGGATGGCCATGGATAATCCTTGCAATGGCTTTACTGATGCTCACTATTCTTTTTGGTTCAGGCCCTGAAGGCAGTGGGGTAAAAGTGAATCTGTTCGGCTTTCAGCCCAGCGAAATAGTTAAATACCTCGTTATTATTTTCCTGGCAGGTTTCTTTGCCATCAATGAAAAATTCATCAGTGAATATGCCACCTGGCGAAAACGATGGTCGTTTTTTTCATTTGCATTAATAGCTATAGGTGCAACGCTTTTCTTGTTCCTCATACTGGGCGATATGGGGCCTGCCATTATTATTTGTTTCACTTTCATTATTCTCTTTTCCTTTTCACGTGGCGATTTCATTTCAATGGCAATGGCGGTGGTGTTTTATGTGCTGCTTACCTGGCTATTTAAAAATGTTTGGTTATCTACCTTAATTACAGCTATTATGCTGGTTGTAGTTATGCTGTTTAAAGGCCGGCGATTAAGTGAATCTGCTATTATGGCGCTGATCATTATATCCGGGTTTTTAACTATCGATAAAATACCGCACCTGGATAAGCTTATACCCGGCCCGGTAGAACGTTTGTCGGACCGTAAAGCGATATGGGAAGATGCCTGGAATAACGAAGTTTACGGTGGAGATCAGGTAGCCAATGGTTTATGGGCCATGTCGGGCGGGGGCATCACCGGGCAGGGTGTGGGTCGGGGTTTTGCAAAAACTATCCCGGAGGCACACACAGATATGATATTGCCTGCCATTGGCGAAGAGTTTGGTTGGACGGGCATAGTTGCTATATTTTTATTATTCCTTTTATACCTGCATCGATCCATAATTATTGGCCGACGAACCGGTGCGCCTTTTCTCTTTTATTTATGTTCAGGTATAGGTGTTTGCACATTCATCCAATTTTTGTTAATAGCGGGCGGCTCTACCGGGGCGTTACCATTATCGGGAGTAGCATTACCATTTGAAAGCTATGGTGGCTCTTCCCTTGTTGCTAATTTTTTAGCCGCCGGATTTTTATTGTCGGCATCAAGGGTGAAAGGAACACCTGTACAAATGTCATTTATTACCAAACAACAGGATCATAACCTGGTGCCCGCTTTAATGGCCGCATGTATAGGTATTGTATTGCTGGTAATTAATATATCAAGTTACTTGTTTCAAAGTAATAAATGGATAGTGAAGCCTGCTTTAGTAGCAGATAAAAGTGGTGCCCGTATGTTTAGTTATAATCCGCGTATCGCTATACTAATGAATAAATTGCAGGCCGGTACCCTCTATGACAGGTCAGGGCTCATATTGGCGACGAGTGATCCTTCACTGATCAGAAAACAGCAGAATTTATTGAACGCTGCCGGGGCTGGCCAATATGACCTGGATTCGGCTATGCATAAACGGCTTACACGATATTATCCATTTGATGCGCAAATGTTTTTCTGGACAGGTGATGCCAATACGGGTGTTTTCAATGGCAGTATAAATGGCTATTTTGCCGAATATGAACATGCCGCTGAATTGCGTGGTTTTCAAATGCCGGTAACTAATTATAATGTACAGGCCAGTCATTACCAGGAAGATCGCTTTTTGCCCCGGGGGGTAAAGGAGATGTCGGTTCAAAAACGGGATTACAGCGCGCTGGCGCCTTTACTTATTGCAGGTATTAACAGCGATGAAGTAGCGCAATTTAAAAAACGCAACCGTGATGTACAATTGTCGGTTGATGCTGAACTGCAGACTAGTATACAGCAAACCATGGCTGCGGATACATCACTTGCGGATAACCGTGTATCGGTTGTAGTGATGGAGGCTGCAAGCGGTGATGTGCTGGCCTCTGCGGTTTACCCCTTACCGCCAATACATAATTACGACCAACTAACCATGCCTGTCACTGAACAAAATAAGCTGTCGCAATGGATGACGACCAGCGATCTTGGCTTTACTTATGCCACGCAACCAGGCTCAACCGCCAAGGTACTTACCGCCATGGCATCATTTAATAAACTTGGTATGGCTGCAGATGACGTTAAGTTTAATGTAAGCATGGCTGAGCGTATCCGAACAAAAGGTGTGGAACCGGATGAAACAGGGCTAATCACCCTTGAGCGCGCCATCGCCAAATCCAACAATGTTTATTTTATTAAGTTAGCTAATGAGGAACACCTGCAAGAACAGATGGGCGACCTTTATTTAAAAACGGGAATGTTCCTGCACGGGGTTGGGGGTTATTTTTATACCAAAGCGCCGGATAATGAGCAACAGGAAGAAAAATGGAAAGACTTGTGGCGCAAAACAGAATTTAACACCAAACCAAAGTATGACCCTAATAATATCCACCGCACACGCGCTAAAGGTATATCGGGTATGGCATGGGGGCAGGGAGCGCTAATAGCTACACCTGCCGCGGTTGCGAGGCTGGTATCGGGTGTTGCCAATAATGGGCTATTGACAGCTAACCGGTTCGTGTTAAAAGTGAACGGTATTCCGCAGCCTGTAAAATCAGGTATAAAACTGGCTAATGATCCGCAGTATGCGGCCACTATTACTAAATACATGATTGAGCAGAGTGCCCCTAAAGCTGAAATTTTAGGCATAAGTGTTGCTGGAAAAACAGGTACACCCGAACGCATCTGGAAACAGCAAAGCATAAATGATGGCTGGTATGTATTTTTTGCGCCTATGGCAAACGGTACGGGTAATTTAGTGGTTTGTATACGGATTGAAGCCACCAGAGGATCATCAGACGCGGTGCACCTTGCGGGGCGCGATGTTATACCATTATTGTTAAAAAAAGGTTATATAAAAAGTATTGCAGATAATTGATTTACCATGTTTGATTTATTTAAGAAAAATGAAAATAAAGGCCCGCAAGATGTAAAAAGCCTGCGCGATGCGTTGCTTCGTTTTATAAAAGCCGAATTACAAAAAGCAGAAGGAGGAGAGGGTAGCCACATTAAAGGAGTGAACCTATTCATCATAGCTAATGGTAATGAGAAACATATTTACGAGGCCGCGGTTTATGCTGCTGAACCAGATAAGTTTAAACAGGAAATTCAAAAGATAGCGGATGACTACGCCCTTGATCTGCCGGCAAACTGGGTATTGGAAGTCAGCTTTGATGAACCGGTCCCGGCTGAGGCTTTAAAATCAAAAGAATTGGATGCTGCTTTATTTATCCGCACAAAAGAGCATACGCTACTCAAAACAGGAAGCGCTTATATTGCTGTATTGAGCGGGGAGGCGGAGCAGGCAGGTTATCAAATTACTTCTGACGCAGGTAAGATAAATATTGGGAGGGAGAGAAGGGCGCAGATAGCAGGTGGTTTCTTTCGCACCAATTACATCGCTTTCCCCGGCGATAGTGCTAATCCAAGCAATAAATTTATCAGCAGGCAGCATGCGCATATTGAATGGAATAATGACGAGGGGTATTTTATGCTTTACGCTGATGAGGGAGGGGTACCCCCAGGTAATAAAATTAAGGTTAAAACATTAAAGGGTGATACCTTGATCAAACTGCATTCGACTGAAATAGGCCATTGTTTGGCCGACGGAGACCAAATTATTTTAGGCGATTCAGCTGTACTGGAGTTTAGCTATCAAGTATAAAATACCAAAAAGAGTTTAAGAACAGAGGTCTTTCCTATTTGACCACTGGTGCCAAATAAGAAAGACAAGTATATTCGTCATTATGAAACCCTTAGCAGCCCGAAACTGTAATTAAGCTGGCCTGACCGGACTACCCGCCCAATCTGTTCCCGGTGCCAGCCGCTCGCCTTTCATTACCAGCGATAGCGCGCTTATTTTGGTATCATCGCCAATCTCGCTATCATACAGAATTATGCTTCCGGCTCCTATACTGCTGCGCGCACCTATTTTTACCGCACCAACTTTCATTACCCTGTCTTCAAACAAATGGGTTTGGGGGCCGCAATCAATATTAAGCGCGGTATCATCACCAATAGAAACCATGTCGAACTCGGTCATGTCGGTAGTATTCATCCAGACCCTTTTACCGGTTTTTACGCCCAGTAACCGTAACAACAGTGGCAGCCAGGGCGTTCCCTTCAAAAAGTCGAGCAGGAAAGGTACTGATAACGCTTCGTAGGTTGATGTGATGGCTTCGCTGCGCCATACTTTCCAGGTCCACATGGGGTGCTGTTCGGGCTTGTATCGCCTAATAAAAATCCATTTTAATATTACCGTTAGCAAAAATGCCGGTATACCCATATAAAACAAATAGTAAAAGGGAAAATACAGCATAATCTTCCATAAAGGTTCTTGTGTAACCAGGTCGTGCCCATAAGCGATAAACAAAATAGACGAACAGATAATGGCACTTTCGGGCAAAATAATACGGATAAATTCAACAATGCCCCTGGCCAGTTTACGCATTCGGCTGGGCCTAATGGTAAGCTCGGGCAGATAGGGGTTGCTTTCCTGCCTGCGCGGGAGTGAGATAGCAGGTGAACCAAACCAGTCGCGAGCGGTAGCATCAACCATTTGCTGCTCACTGGGCGGTGTTGATAAAACACCTATCAGCATATTCTCGTGTAAATGATATCCCTGCGGGATGAGTGCGCTATTACCTACAAAACTACAGTTATCTATAGTGGTTTTATCAAGTATCAATTGTTGCCCGCGAATATCGGCTTCCCCTAATGTAACTGCATCGGCCACAAAGGCGCCATCGCCAATCTCCAACAAGGGGTGGGTAACGCTGCTGGCAGTAGAGATCTCGGTATCCTTACCGATTTTTGCACCCAACGCCCTGAAAAAGCGGGAAACATATACGGTAGCATAAATAGGATGTAAAACAATGAGATTTAAAGATAAAAGTTGATCAGCAAACCATTTTCGCACATAAAACGCGCTATAAATAGCATATTTTCCCGGTTTGATACCGCGCTGTAAAATGCGGGTAATTATAATAGTTTCGGCGGCAAATAGTAAAATATATAACAGTGCAAGGCCGGGCGCACTTATCATATAGCTAAAATCATAATCCCCGGCGGCATCATCCAGCTTGTTTATGGCAATAATGGTTGGTAATAACGGTAACAAGATAATAAGCGGAAAAACCATGACAGACAACAGGAATATCGCCTTGTATTTTTTACGGGTGGATGCAGATACCGGCAGCGGTTGCGGCAGATCTTCCAAAGCTTTTTTCTCTTTCAACTGGGCAGGGCTACCATACCATACTTCGCCGGGGGCAATGGTTTTACCTGCTGGTAAACAACTCAGGTCCTGCAATTCACCCCAATCTTCAATAACGCTGCCACCTGATAGGATGGCACTGCTGCCCACATAAGCATGATTACCTATGGTGATGGAGCGAAGTTTTAACAGGCCACCTTCTACAAAGGCATTATCAAGCGTGATTTTTGAACTGAGACTGGCATCACTGCCAATGGTTATCAGATCCTCGGCACCAAAAACAAAATCACTGATCTGGGCATCGGGTGCTATCTTCATGCCTAATAAACGCAGGTAATTCGGGTAAAGAGGCGTGCCATTTAGAAACTGCGTCGGCACCAGACGTTGCATAGTTTTCACCAACCACCACCTGAAGTAATAAGTCCCCCATAAAGGATAATCGCCAGCCTTCATTTTGCCTATCACCAACCATTTGCTGGCAATACAAATAATCGTAAACAGGGGAGGGATAAGGGCAAATAACAATAAAGAGGTAAGGATGGAATAAGGGATGCTCCCTGTTTCCTCGTTAACATAATAATAACCGAGATAAGGTATAAATATCTGGAAGGCAAAAAGCCCGTAAACCACAAGCAGCGATAATGTTTGGGCCAGCCAGCAGCAGATGTATCGCCATAGCGGTGGTTTTTGAAAGTTATCGGTCTTTGTTTTTTGTGTTTGCGGTTCGTTAGCCCATTCAGCTATCAGCTTACTTAATGGCCGGTGTATATAAACGTCTTTTAAAGATACGTTGGGCAAACCGGCATCGCGCCTTAATTTTGATACAAAACCTGCCGCCAACAGGGAATGACCACCCAGTTGATCAAAAAAGTCCATCGACGGGTCGATCTGTTTATAAGGAAATATATCCTGTAAAACAGCCAGTATCCTGTCCTGGGCCGGAGCATCCATATCTATAGTTTGCTGATCGGCATTGGCAGGTTCGGCTATTAATAGTTCCGGAACAGGCAGTGCCTTGCGATTTATTTTACCGCTTGGCATACGCGGCATTTCAGGCAGGGCAGTTATAAGGCCGGGTACCATATATGCAGGTACATGCCTGCCCAGTTCAAGTCTGGCCAGGCGTACATCAAAACATACATTTTCTTCCATTACCACATAGCCAACTAAATGCTCCTGTCCGGTGGTGTCTTTTTTAACAGCAACAGCGGCTGATCTCACGCCGGGGAATGTATTCAGCAGGCTTTCGATCTCCCCCAGTTCAATACGATAACCACGCAATTTGATCTGGTCGTCCAAACGTCCCTGTAAAAAAATATTTCCATCCTGATCCATCGTAGCCGAATCACCGGTTCGGTAAATCTTGTCGCCTGGCAACCCGACTAACGCAGCGGGTTTCGATACGAATTTTTCAGAGGTTAGTTGCGGCAGCTGTACATATCCTGATGACAATCCCGGCCCGGTAATAACCAGTTCGCCGGCCTGGTTGATGGGCAGTGGGTTCATGTCTTGATCAACAACAGCCAAATTATAATTAGGCAGAGGATGCCCTATTACAATGTCGTCATCGGGGCCCAGCCGGGCGATGGTGGCAGTAACGGTAGTTTCGGTAGGGCCGTAGCTGTTATAAAACTGTATACCATTTTGAGCCCATTTGGCTAAAACCTGTGGGGTACAAGCCTCACCACCTGCATTAACCAGCCTGAGCGAAGGAATGCTATTTTCCATTACGGCCAGTAAACTTGGTACCGCGTGTAAAATAGTTATGTTTTCTTTCTTTAATATATCGCTTAACTCATCAATTACTTTTGATGTGGTATTATCAGCCACCCATAGGGTAGCCCCGGCAAAATAGCTTATCCAGGTTTCCTCGCACCACATATCAAATGATACTGAAAACCCCTGGTATACTTTGTCTTCGGGTAATATGCCAAATATAGATTGTTCGGCCCTTACCAGGTGGCAAATTTGCCGGTGGCTTATGGGGATGCCTTTTGGTTTGCCTGTACTGCCTGAGGTATACAGTACATATGCGCAATCGCCAGGTTCGGGGCCCAATGGCAGTGTAAAGTGTTGCTCATCAGCAAAAGGCTCCGCCAACACCGGGCTGTGCGCTGGTGTGTAATGTGGCACCTGTAAAACGGTACACCTGGCATTAAGCGGTTCCATACTGAAACATGCCGCAGCTCCTACTTCGTCCAAAATCACTTCCACTCTTTCGGCGGGGGCATCACGGTCAATAGGTACATAGGCGGCACCGGCTTTTAAAATACCCAATATAGCTGCGTGCAATTCAAGGCCACGCGGCCACCATATACCAACACTATTACCACGACCTATGCCATTGTTTACTAAATAAACAGCTATTTCATCACTCCAGTGGTCGAGCGCGTCGTAGGATAACAACTCGTTGTGAAAAACCAACGCTGTTTTATCTGCATAGCGCCGCGCCGACGCCGAAAATAAAGCAACCAGGGTTTCCTCCCTGATCAAATCAGGTCGATTAACTCCGATGGCAATACTTAAATTATTCATAAACATAAATTACTCGGTCTTTTGATAAGACATTTATCGCGTTGCAAGGTTTATAATCTTATCCGGATTATAATGTAAAGCTTTTATTACCAAGGTAATATTTATGTTATTATAGCCATTGCAGTCTTCAGAAATTGTTTAATACTTCGTGTGTTAAAAGTGATGAATTTAGTTGAGAATGACCATTTTTTTTAACTTCGTTTAGATGTTTCCGCTAATTGGGTACTTAAGAAAAAAATAAGCCGATTGCAACCAATTTAATTTAAATAAACCTTATCCGAAGCTATACTCCTGAAAAAATATTATCACAATGCAGATTTTACGCAAATAAATTTACCTTTGGCCTTATACTATTCTATTCCATTATTAATGGAATAGCAATGCAAGAAAGATGTCAAAGCATGATAAAAATACGTTAGATGAGAGATATCTATGATCAGATACATGAGCTTGAAGGCATACCACGGCTAACCAAGCATGAACAGTTTGTGCAGGGCATTATCAATGCGGTTGATAATAAAGTAGTCGCGGTAGGAGATCTGCTGCCGTCAGTCAACAAGTTGATGAATGAGCTGGGTTTTGCCCGGGAAACCATCATGAGGGGCTACAAGGAACTTATTAAGCGTGGTATTGTAGAATCTCGTAATCGTATGGGCTTTTTTATTGCCAGTGCAGATACTGGACAGAGCCTGCGCGTAGCCCTGTTGCTTTACGCATTTGACACTTTTCAGGAAACGTTCTATAAAACATTTAAGAAAAACCTTGAACCTGGGGTACATCTTGATGTGTTTTTTCATCATAACAATATCGACATATTAGATGCCATTATCAGCAACATACGCGGCAAGTATGGTATGTATGTAGTGGCTCCCATCCCCAACCCGCGAACCAGGGATATTCTTAAAAGTATTCCCCTGAATAAGTTCTTGATGATCGATCGTTTTGAACAGATGGACGGCGACTTCTCTTACGTTACACAAGAGTTTGAACAAGCAACTTATAAAGTTTTCTGCGAATTAAAAGACGTAATAATGAGCTATGATGAGTTTGTTTTCTATTACCGGCCATCAACAGATACACCAATTGAAATTTTACGATCTTTTAAAAGATTTATTAAAGAATACGGCATAAAGGGAACAATACAAACGGAATATACCTTGGGAACGATCACCAAAGGAAAGGTATACTTTACGATCAATAATACAGAGTTATGGGCTATGCTGAAAGATTGCATTGATAAAGACCTTGACCCGGGTACCGACGTAGGTATTCTGTCGCATAATGATGATATGGTGAAAGAGATTATCAGCGGTGGTATTACCACTTATTCTACCGATTTCAGGTTGATGGCAGAAGGAGCGGCCGCATTTGTAATGTCAGGAAAGCCTGTCAAGAGAATCATTCCCACAACGCTAATCAGACGCAAATCATTGTAGCGTCAAAAATAAGTAGAGGGTATATCTGTATCCTAATCAATTAGTTTGCTATACTACTTAGTTTTATTATTGCATCGGATGTGTAGCCTTGATTTTTTACTGGTTGGGCCCTCTATTTTCTTGACCAGCAACTTGCACGTCGGCGCCATCATCACTCCCGGTGGATAATACATGCGGTTAGTTCGCAATTTGTATTGGCTGCATTGATCACAAGTATTGTCGCATTTTCTGGCTGAAGTACCAAACCAAAGTGTACATTCTAAGTTGAAATTTTAAGAACCGGACTTTTTCGCCGGGAACATTCCCTTTTTAATATCTATAATAACTAACGGACAATCCTGTCGCTAGGTTTTAATCTGTACTATTCTATACTCTATTTATAAATTCGTTTTCAAGTTTATTAATTTTTCATGAAATACAGCTGGTGATAGACTAGTCCACGATATTTTTTAATAGAATATGTGTCTATTAAATATATTGTAAATGATTTTAATTTATAATTATTTGATTAATAGATGTTTATATTATATAAAATTAATATTTTATATAATATAAACAAGAAATGGCTATCGCCTGAATACAAAGAATCAAATACCTAAATAGCCTGTATTGTAAAAGGTAACAAAAAACTTGCAAAAGTCATTTTATATTTTCATTTTTGAATTATAGTATAGTATAGAATAGATAATGACTTATACTATTATACCAATTATAAACCAGTTGCTCAAAGATTAGCGCTTTCCATTATAATATGATGTGCTGTTAGTAGTGTATGGTACAAATGGATGCTTGATGTGTAGCACAGTCAATTGTTTACTGCGAAGTAGATAATTGCGTTATGCGTTCGGTGACTGGAATTTTAGGCGAGTAAACAACCAAGTTTTAAACAATATAATTCATCTCACATGAACCTAGAAAAAACCAACTGCCGGAAGAAAAACCAAAGGCGACGATGTTTATAGCTCAGCCTTAATGTACCTCACAGTATTTTCTATCATTCCATATTAATCGAAACCAATTCAATTCAAATTATGAAAATATTTACTCATTCTATTTTAAAGGACCGCGATATGAGGCAAGTCTTTTCCGGTGGTGGCCCCAAAAGGCGACTTACGGCCGGTAAATACAGGCTTACTTTGTTTCTTCTGATTCTTTTACCACTATTCTCACTGAGCGCCTATGCGCAAACCATTACGGTTAGTGGTACGGTATCTGATAACACCGGCACATTGCCGGGGGCTATCATTGCAATTAAAGGCACAAGCACAGGAGTAAGCTCAGACGTTAGGGGGCAGTATACCCTTAAGGCACCCGGAAATGCTGTGCTTGAATTTAAAATGATCGGCTATAAAACACAAACGATCAATGTTAATAATCAGCAAACTATTAACGTTAAACTGGAAACGGACAGCAAATCACTCGATGAAGTAGTGGTAGTTGGTTACGGTTCCCAGAAGAAGGTTAATCTTACAGGGTCAGTTTCGACCATATCAGGAGACGATATGATCAAAAGGCCGGTCGTGAACACAACCACTATGCTGGAAGGTCTTGCCCCTGGTGTGGCTGTGGTACAAGGCAGTGGCGAACCGGGAAATGAAAATGCATCAATTACAATCCGGGGTGTCGGCACCTTCAGCGGCGCTGGCAGTGCACCTCTGGTATTGATTGATGATGTTCCCGGTAATCTGAACGATGTTAACCCTGTAGATATTGAAAGTGTCTCAGTATTGAAAGATGCTTCTTCGGCGGCCATCTACGGCTCAAGAGGTGCCAATGGGGTAATCCTGGTAACGACAAAGAAAGGTAAGGCAGGCAAACTTAAAGTTGAATATGACGGTAATTTAGGTATCTACACGCCTACCAAAATGATTAAATTAGTCACTAATTCTGTTCAGTACATGAATATGTACAATACAGCCCGTATCAACTCAGGGCTTACCGATACATCGCAGTTGTATTCACCGGCTGAAATTAACGCTTTCGCTACACATCCGAATAATCCTTTGTATCCAAACACCAATTGGTTAAGCTACCTGTTTAGGACAGCAGTAACACAAACTCATAACCTCACATTCAGCGGCGGTAATGATAACACAACCTATAATATCAATTTCGGTTATGTAGACGAAAATGGCATTATGCGTGGGTTTGACTACAAAAAATACAATATTCGTACGAATCTGCAATCTAAAGTCAACAATCATATCACATTCGGTACTAATATCCTATTAAAATCAGGGATAACAGATGCCACTTCAAATGGATCTGAAGATATGTTCTTGTCGACATTATCACAAGCACCCACTTACGGACCTTATACCACAGATGGCAGCGGTGATTATACCTACAAAAGATATCCGTTTGAATATAACAACAAGAACCCTATAGCGGTGCTGGGAGAGGGTTTATATCATGATACCTATGACTATGAGGCAGATATTCAAGGTTGGGCAAACATAACTTTCAATAAAGACTTTTCATGGTATACCAAGGCAGCCTTTAACGGAGAGTTTGATAATTATAAGAATTATGTTGCGGACCTTCCGGAATATTACTACACAACCGATCAGCTAGCAACAACTCTTGATCTGGGAAAAGGATTGACCGTACAGGACGAACACAATATTTATTCCAATTTATATAGTTACCTTAAATATAACCACTCTTTTGGTGAGCATACTATTTCGGCACAAGGAGGATGGAGTATTGAGCAAAATCAATATCAATACTTGCAAGCTTCCAGACAAAATTTTGTGGATCCGAGCCTGCAGGAGATAAATGCGGGAAGTACCGATGTTATTAGTAATGCAGGTACCAGTAACAGTTGGGCATTAGAGTCATGGTTCGGCCGCGTGGATTACAATTACAAAGAACGTTATTTACTGGAAAGTAATATTCGTTTTGATGGTAGTTCGAAATTCGCTCCAGGCCATGAATGGGGGACTTTTCCTTCCGCTTCTGCTGGTTGGAGAGTTACAGAGGAACCATTTATTAAGGACCTAAATTTAAACTGGCTCAACAACTTTAAGTTGAGAGGATCATGGGGCCAGGTAGGCAACCAGAATATCGTTGAAAATGGTTACAGTATCCTTTACCCTTATCAGGCATTATTAAACTTTACTGGTGCTTATTCGTTTGATAATCAAAACCTGACCACCGGCGTTGCCCAAACACAGTTAAATAACCTGCAATTGCAATGGGAAACAACAACCATGACGGACATCGGCGCGGATATTACACTGGTAAAGAATTTCGGTGTTACGTTTGATTGGTATAATAGGGTTACTTCCAATATTCTGAGACAATCTCAAATCACTGCTGTTGTCGGTTTGCAGGCACCGTATGTTAATGATGGAACGGTTGATAATAAAGGTGTTGAGCTTGGCCTTACCTATGGTAATTTAGTAAAAGGAGGCGCGCTTGAAGGATTGAACTATAGCTTTGGCCTAAATCTGGATCATAACACCAATAAACTGGTTAAGTACGGCGCACCTGATATTTACAGTAATAGTATCAATGAGCAGGGTTATCCAATCAATTCTTTTTATATGCTGAAGGTGGTTGGGATTTTCCAGAATGCACAAGAAGTTGCTAATTCACCCAAACAATATGGAGATAATACACAGCCGGGTGATTTGAAATACCAGGATACTAACGGCGATGGAAAAATTGATGATAACGACAGGGTAATAATCCCAGGTGTTGTGCCTAAGCTGAATTATTCCTTTAGAGCGAATGCCAGCTGGAAAGGGTTTGATGTATCTGTGCTAATGCAAGGCGTTTATGGTGTTAAATATTTTGTTGACGATTGGGGAACAATCCCATTTGTTCAGGGCGCCCCACCAACCACCAACTGGTTGAATGCATGGTCTCCAACAAACCCATCCACAACTATGCCTCGCCTTTACTGGGGATTCAATGCCCCACAAAGTCTAACCCGTCCGTCTACCTTCTTTTTACAGGACGGTTCATATCTTAGGGTAAAGAACCTGGTATTTGGGTATACTATTCCAGCCAGTGTTACCAAACATGTAGGTATAGATCGGCTTAGAGTGTACTTCTCAGGCGACAACTTGTTCACCTTTACGAAGTACCCGGGTCTTGATCCTGAACGCGCAGCGAGCGGTGATTTCCTGACCTACCCGCAAAATAAAATATATTCATTTGGTGTAAATGTGACCTTTTAAGAATTGATAAAATGAAAAAACGAATATATATAATCATATGCATGGCAGTAGTTTCGACACTGGCCGCGTGCAATAAAAAGCTTGATTTGAATCCGTCGGATCAATTGGCAACTACAACTTTTTACAAACAAAAAAGCGACTTTGATGAAGCCCTGGCAGCGGTTTACGCTTCCTTGCAAACCGAAGAGTTTTCCTATGGAATGGGTTTCCGGGATTGCCTTACTGATGATGCCTATAATCAGTTTAATTCTGGTTCGGTTACCAGTATTGACCAGGGTAATCTGAGCGCAACCATCGGAGGTTATCAACAGTCGATATATGATGATGCCTATACCGGCATTGCACGGGTAAATATTTTTCTCTCGCAATTGGCCGCTTACAAAGGAACAGATGTTACTGATGCTATCAGAACGCAATATACCGGCGAAGTGATGTTTGTAAGGGCATTTATGTATTACCAGCTGTATACCATTTATGGTGATGTACCATTGGTTACCCAGCCGCTTACTTTGGCTACGCAAAAGCAACCTAAAGCGCCGGCGGCTCAAATACTGGCACAAATTGAAACTGACCTGAATTACGGTATAAATAACTTAGGTACCCAACCTTATATTAGTAACTACGGCCATGCCTGCGCCTCATCAGCACAAGCATTATTGGCCAGGGTATTAATCTTTGCAGCGTATCAGGGAACTGGCACCCCTGATCCGACGATTATGACACAGGTGAGGGATCTGTGCAAGGCTGTTGTTCCCCAATATTCTTTAGACCCAAGTTATATCAGTCCTTTCCGCGATGCTACACAAGCGAGCAGCAAAGAAGTGATTTTTACAATAAACTTTTTGGCACCAAATAATACAGCCCCATGGGATTTATACTATGGTAATTATGATGCTTGCGCACCTTATGAAAATATGGTTGATGATTATGAATGTACGGATGGTTTGCCATGGGGTACCTCACCTTTAACAGACAAAGTGAACATATTCAATAACCGGGATTCACGTTTATCGGCAAGCATCTTTAAAGGATTTGTTGATTGGGGAAATGGAAATACTTATACACCAGCCAACCCGGTTCCTACAGGTTATGGAACAAAAAAATTCCTTGAACCGAAAAATATACCGTATGGGTTTTCAACGCTTAGCCAGCAGGATGCTGTTATATTACGCGAAGCCGAAGTTATGTTGATGTATGCTGAAGCGGAAAATGAAATATCCGGACCAGATGCTACCGTATATCAGCTGACTACGGCCATCCGTGCCAGGTCGGGTATGCCAGCGTACCCGGCAGGCCTTTCACAGGCTGATATGCGTCAGCGCATTCGCCATGAGCGCAGGATCGAACTTGCATTTGAAGGACTTCGTCATTTTGATCTTGTCCGTTGGCATATAGCCGGACCGACGTTAAACGGACTGAATACAGGTTTAATTACTTTTAACTGGCAGGATAAATTTTACAAATGGCCATTGCCACAAACAGAGATTGATAAAAGCGATGGAGTTTTGGTGCAGAATCCTGATTACAAATAGAACTGGATTGTTTAGTTTATTATATGGTTAATGAGTGTAATAAAGTCCAGCAATGGACTTTATTTATAATTTAGCTTGCGTGCGAGCTATTATCTACCAATTACTCAAAACATACAGTCACTATAAGTACTACAATGATCAGTCGGGTAATGGCAAAGAATTAATCATCAACCATGTGATATTATGGCGAAATAAAATGCAGTCGAGTAAGGGTATTTTTTTAAGGATTTTAAAAGCATCATACAATTGAAAATAATAGATATATATACAAAGGGTAGGCATATTATACTGAGTTTAGCAACAATTGCCTGCTGCAGTCATGCTAAAGCGCAGCAGGTAACGATACCAATAGAAACTGAGCAGACAGCTGTTGTTTTACAAACGGATACCGCCGGGCATTTAAATACGATTTACATAGGGAAAAAGCTGGAGAATACGGCTGAATATGGATTGGTTACCAGCGAATATAAACAGACGGTTGATTATACCGGGATGTATAAGTCCGCTTACACACCGGCTGGTTCACGAAATTTGCTGGAGCCAGCCATTGCAGTTACGCATGCCGATGGTAATAATTCACTTGATCTTCAGTATGTTAGCTATAATAAAACTAAAATCAGTAACGACATCTCACTTTTAACGGTGCTGTTGAAAGACCCTGTCTATAACTTTCAGGTTACCTTGTATTACAAATCTTATTACAAGGAAAATGTACTTGAACAGTGGAGCGCTATACAGCATCACGAAAAAGGAAATATCGTGCTGCAAAAATTTGCATCAGCTAACCTCAATTTGTCTGCGGGTAGCTATTGGCTTCGGCAATACCATGGCAACTGGGCCCGGGAAATGCAGCCCGAAGAAACCATGCTGACGCATGGCATCAAAACGCTGGATTCAAAACTGGGGACGAGGGCTAACCTTTTTATGCCTTCGGTATTTATGGTTTCGCTCAACGAGCCGGCGACCGAGGATCATGGCAGTGTATTGTTTGGCGGCTTGGAATGGAGCGGGAACTTCAAAACGGATTTAGAAATTGATCCACAAGATAACCTCCGGATCATATCCGGAATCAATAATTATGCATCACCTTACCGGCTTAAGCCGGGTGAAGTGTTTGAAAGTCCACCTTTTTTATATACGTTCTCTACTCAGGGTAAAGGTAAAGCAAGCCGTGACCTCCAATCCTGGGCCCGTAACTATAAACTGGTTGATGGTAAAGGTACAAGGCTAACCCTGCTCAATAACTGGGAATCTACCTATTTTAACTTTAATGAGGACAAACTCAAGGAATTGTTAAAAAGTACCAAAGAACTTGGTGTAGATCTTTTCCTGCTGGACGATGGCTGGTTTGGTAACCAGTTTCCACGGAATGATGATCACGCAGGCCTAGGTGACTGGCAGGAGAACCGTAAGAAGTTGCCGAATGGCATTGCGGCTATCGCCAAGGAGGCACAAAGTGAGGGAGTAAAGTTTGGGATATGGATCGAGCCGGAAATGGTTAATCCCAAGAGCAGCTTATACCATCAGCATCCCGACTGGGTAATTAAGCAACCTCATAGGCAGGAATATTATTTTCGAAATCAGCTGGTACTTGACTTGAGTAATCCCCAGGTACAAGACTTTGTATACCATATTATTGACTCCTTATTTATTAAAGATCCGGCGCTGGGCTATGTGAAATGGGATTGTAACGCCGTCATTTATAATGCTTACTCGGTCCATCTGCACCAAAATCAGTCGCAGTTTTATGTTGATTATGTTAGGGGCTTATATAAGGTACTACAGCGAATTCGGGCCAAATACCCGGAAGTACCGATGATGTTGTGTTCAGGTGGTGGCGGGCGTGTCGACTATGGCGCTTTACAATATTTTACAGAGTTTTGGCCGAGTGATAATACCGAACCTATTGAACGGATATTTATTCAGTGGGAAAATTCCTATTTCTATCCGGCCATGGCAAGCGCTAATCATGTAACCGACTGGGGTAAGGAACCATTGAAATTTCGGGTCGATGTTGCTATGATGGGCAAACTAGGATTTGATATAGTAGTTAACAAACTCAGCGGTGATGACCTTAAGTTTTGCCAGAACGCGGTGGCAACCTATAATGAAATCAAGCCGGTGGTATGGCAGGGAGACCAGTACAGGCTGTCAGACCCTCGAAAGGAAAATACCGCATCGCTTATGTATGTAAATGCTGATAAGTCGACCGCGGTTATGTTTACTTACCTGGTTAATTATCGTTATGATGAAGGAAGTAAAAGACCAATTCTCCTGAATGGACTAGACCCTGAAAAGAAATACCGTATCAAAGAGATTAATTTATACCCGGGCACGTCGCCGGTTACCGACCATGAAAGGGTTTACACAGGCGATTTTTTAATGAAGATCGGTTTGAATCCTGAAGTAAATGCTAACAGGACCAGCGTAGTAATTGAATTGAATGAAATGAGATAATTGGCGTTATAAGATAGCTAAGATGACGAAAACGGAAATAAAAAACACTTTTATCCAAATTCATCCCGACGATAATGTGGTGTTTGCACTTGCTGCTTTAAAGCGAGGAACAGCTATATCGGGATATTTTTCAGGTTTAATAAAACCATGTTTTAAATTCATTTTCGCAATGCTTTTTGCTTGTGTATGTCTATTTGCAAAAGGGCAGGACAAATCTGCTATAATTAACCCGGGCTTGCCTTACAGTAACTATTATACACTGGCCAATCAACTGAATAATTTTAAGCAGGTAATTGCCACCAGAAAAAATGTTACAGTAACATTCCTTGGCGGCTCTATCACATACAATCCGGGCTGGCGACAAATGGTTTGTAAATATCTTACAAATAAATTTCCGAATACTGATTTTCATTTTATTGATGCAGGTATACCATCATTAGGAAGCCTGCCTCATGCATTCAGGTTGCAGCGCGATGTACTTGACTCCGGCAAAACCGATCTGATGTTTATTGAAGCTGCAGTAAATGACAGGGTAAACCATACTGATAGCATAACGCAGGTACGAGCTTTGGAAGGAATAGTGAGGCATGCTAAAAGAAGTAATCCTGGCATGGATTTAATTATGATGGCCTTTGCTGATCCCTACGAAACGAGCGACTATAACAAAGGCCTTATTCCACCCGAAATAGCGAATCATCAATTGGTTGCTGAACATTATAACCTGCCGTTTATAAACCTGGGTAAAGAGGTTCGTGATAAAATAAACAACAAAGAATTTAGCTGGGAAGGAGATTTCAAGGATATACACCCGGCGCCTTTTGGCCAGCAATTGTATTTTGAAAATATAAAAAGCCTGCTTAACGCTTGTTTTGATAGTAAGGCCAAAAAGATAATTAAATCACCATTGCCTAAACCACTGGATAAGGCAAATTTCGAGTATGGAAGTTATTACAATATCAGGAATGCGCGCTATAATGCCGGCTGGGCAATTGATAACAACTGGAAACCAACTGATGGTATTGGTACGAGAGACGGTTTTGTAAATGTGCCGGTATTAAGTTCTGTAATACCGGGCTCAACATTGTCATTACCTTTTAACGGAACTGCGGTAGGCATAGCCATTGTTTCCGGTTCAGATGCAGGCATTATTTCATATCGGGTAGATAATGGTCCCGAAAACACTGTAGATTTATATACCGAATGGAGCAGCATGCTACACTTACCGTGGTACCTATTGCTGGGCAGTGATTTGAAAACCGGAAATCACATATTAACCATCACCATAAGCCAGCAAAAAAATAAGAATAGTAAAGGCAATGCTTGCCGTATAGTTAACTTTTTGGTAAATAAATAATAACACCACAACTCATATAACATAAGTATGATCCGTAAGATTTCTCTAGTTACAATGCTTAGCATTGTAATAATTAATATTTGTTTCGGGCAGCAGCCTTTAAAATTATGGTATAACAAGCCTGCACAGGTTTGGGAAGAAACCTTGCCTTTGGGCAATGGCCGTTTAGGTATGATGCCCGACGGTGGTGTAACAAACGAAAATATTGTACTGAATGATATTACCCTATGGTCAGGAGCACCACAGGATGCTAATAATTACAATGCTTATAAAGTTTTACCGCAAATAAGAAAGCTACTTGTAGAAGGTAAGAATGATGAAGCACAGGATTTGATCAATAAGGACTTTGTGTGTACCGGCAAAGGTGGTGGCAGTGTGCCGTTCGGTTGCTACCAGGTGCTTGGCAATCTCAGCATAAAATATAAGTACAATGGCGCTGATAGCACAGGCAGCCAATTTACCAATTATGAGCGCGAGCTATCATTAAACAAAGCCATTGCAAAAAGCACATTTAAGGTAAATGGTGTTACTTATACAAGGGAATATTTTACTAGCTTTAATAATGATATCAGCATTATAAGGCTTACTGCTGATAAACCGGGACAACTAAGTTGCAGTATAGGCATTAGCCGCCCGGAGCGAGGTAATACAACCATAAGTAATGGCGAACTTCAATTAAGCGGTCAGTTAGATAATGGTATTGATGGCAAAGGCATGCAGTACCTTGCGCGTGTAAAAGCTAAATTGAAGGGAGGTACCATGCGCCTTGCAAACAATACGCTGATTATCAAAAATGCTACTGAAGCAATAATTTATGTATCAGCCGCAACCGATTTTAGGGGCGCAGCCTTCAAGAAGAATACTGAGGCTATACTCAACGCTGCTATAAATACACCTTATTCTATCGAGAGGCAAAAGCATGTCAGCAATTACCAAAAGCTGTTTAATAGGGTAACTGTTAATTTGGGTGATGCCAATAACATTAAGGAAACAACTGATAAAAGGTTAATCTCTTTCCATAAAGATCCGGCATCAGATAATGGCTTACCGGTATTGTTTTATCAGTTTGGCCGATACCTGAGCATTAGTAGCACGAGGGTAGGATTACTGCCGCCAAACTTGCAGGGCTTATGGGCAAATCAAATACAAACACCGTGGAATGGCGATTATCACCTGGATATTAATGTACAAATGAATCACTGGCCGCTGGAAGTATCAAACCTGTCGGAGCTTAACTTGCCATTAGTTGAGCTGGTGCGCGAAATGATACCGCATGGCGAAAGAACAGCAAAGGCTTATTATAATGCTGATGGCTGGGTGGCGCATGTTATAACCAATCCATGGCACTTTACCGAGCCGGGAGAAAGTGCATCATGGGGTGTAACCAAGGCAGGTTCGGGCTGGTTATGCAACAATATTTGGGAGCATTATACATTCACTAATGATAAAAAATATCTTGCCAGCATATACCCAATATTACGTGGTTCCGCGCTGTTTTATAACAGTATATTAGTTAAGGATCCTAAAACTGGCTGGCAGGTAACTTCACCGTCGTCATCTCCCGAAAATTCATTTTACTTACCGAATGGTAAAACCGCCAGTATTTGCATGGGCGCAACTATTGATAACCAGATCATCAGGGAGTTATTTAATAATGTGATTACTGCATCAAAGATATTAGGTAAGGATGAAACTTTCAGGACACAACTGAGCGCCAAATTAAAGGAACTGCCGCCTCCGGGTGTGATATCTAAAGATGGCCGGATACAGGAATGGCTGGAGGATTACAAGGAAACCGACCCGCAGCATCGCCATGTTTCGCATCTGTATGGTTTGTTTCCTGCATCATTAATAACGCCTGATGCTACACCTGAACTTGCCGAAGCCGCAAAAAAAACGCTCAATGTACGAGGCGATGATGGTCCAAGCTGGTCTATAGCCTACAAAATATTATGGTGGGCAAGGTTGCACGATGGCGACCGTGCTTTTAAACTATACAAGGAATTAATGAAACCAACTTTACGCACCGATATTAATTATGGTTCGGGCGGTGGTATTTATCCTGACTTGCTTTCAGCAGGGCCGCCATTTCAAATTGATGGAAACTTTGGTGCAACAGCAGGCATTGCTGAAATGCTGATACAAAGCCATGCCGGTTATATCGAACTAATACCCGCCATTCCAAATGAGTGGAAATCAACAGGCGAGGTTAGAGGCTTAAGAGCGCGTGGTAATTTTACGGTTGATTTTAAATGGAAGGATGGTAAAGTAATTTATTACCGGATTACCTCAGCACAGCCACGAATGGTTAAAATGAAAATAAACGGTGTTATTAAAAATATAATGGCATCAAAAGCCTGATCAATTACAAAAACATGAATCATCTTAGAAAAATTACTCTATTACTCCTGTTATTACTGATCGGTTTGCTACCATTTAGTGTTTTCGGTTCAATCCATATTAAACCGATTAATGCTGCGGATTCAACAGTTAATATCCCGTATGCAAATGGCATGGTGGTGTACAACTTAAAAACCGGAATCTATAGCGTGTACAGCCATGATGAACTGATATTTTCAAACATTATAGCTACCTGTAAGGTAAATGGAGAAATGCTAAGCTCGGCCGATTTTCCGGAGCGCAAATACAGCCAGATCAGCATCACTGATAAATTTGGGAATGGAACGCGCCACACAATTGCCCTTAAGGGCAAGAGTGGTGTTGAGATGAAACAGGTATTTTATATGTACAGCAATTGCCCGTACTTTATTACCCAGGTTGAATTGACAGGCGCTTATGTAAAAAGTAATTATATGTCGCCTTTTAAAGGGAGCTTTGCCCATATTGATGGCGATGTACGTACAGTATTTTTTCCTTTTGATAACGATACTTTCATTAGCTATAATTCAAAACCGTTTATTGCACCAGTTGCTAATACCAGCTCCGAAACTGGGGCGGTATTTGATAATACATCCCGCAAGGGTTTTGTATTCGGCTCGTTAGAGCATGAAGTTTGGAAAACAGGTGTAAGTACAATCACCACAAAGGATAGTGGTAACATGGTTAATGTTTTTGGAGGATATAGCGACATAGCAGTTACGCGTGATAATATTCCTCATGGTGAAATCGGCGGGAGTACAATTAAATCACCAAAGGTATTTGTAGGTTATTTTGATGACTGGCGTACTGGGCTGGAGGAATATGGAAAAGCAAACCGCATAGCCGAGCCACCATTTATTTTTAACTGGACAAATCCGACACCCGTGGGCTGGAATAGCTGGGGCGTTTTACAAGATAAAATAACTTTTGATAAAGTGGCAAAAGTTGTCGGGTTTATTGCTGATAGCCTGCCCGGTTTCAGAACAGGTAATACGGCCTATGTTGATCTGGATGCGTTTTGGGATAACCTACTGAAAGGTGGGAGTGAAGGTGATTACAGTGAATTGAAGGAGTTTGCAGATTATTGTAAATCGAGAGGATTACAGCCGGGTGTTTACTGGGCGCCATTTACCGACTGGGGCTGGAAAAGTGGGCCCAACAGAAAGGTGGAGGGCAGTCAATATAACTGGGGCGATATATGGACTAAAGTAGGCAATGGCTATCATGAAATTGATGGCGCACGCGCTATTGATCCAACTCATCCGGGTACGCAGCAGCGCATTGCATTTATTATTGGCAAACTAAAGGCATGCGGGTTTAAAATGATAAAAATTGATTTCCTGGGTCATGGCGCAGCGGAATCAACGCATTTTTATGATACTACAGTTACCACCGGCATGCAGGCTTACCGTAAGGGAATGGAGTATTTAATTAAACAACTTGATGGGCAAATGCTGGTTTATGCTGCAATATCACCTAATTTGGCTACCGCACGTTATGTACATACACGCCGCATTGCTTGTGATGGCTTTAAAAGTATGCATGATACTCAGTATACATTAAACAGTGTTAATTACGGCTGGTGGTTAACCTATATGTACAATTTTATTGATGCCGACCAATTGGTATTAGGTACAGAAGCGCCGGGTGTAAACAGGGCGCGGGTGCTGTCAGGCATAGTTACCGGTACATTTTTTACGGGGGATGATTTTTCAACCACCGGGCAATGGACCGCGGTGGCTAAAAAGCTGTATCAAAATAAAGAATTGCTTAAGGTGATTAAAAATGGTAAAGCATTCAGGCCGGTTGAGGGCAATACAGGCGATAAAACAACTGAGATGTTTACCCAATGGATTGGCAATGATTTTTACCTTGCAGTATTTAATTACAGTAATGATACTAAGGAATATAACATAAATAGGCAACGTCTTGGCTTGTCATTAAACCAAAAATATCATGTCGAGAATTTACTGCCAAATGGTCTGCCGGTTTCACCAAGCCAATTGTCATCAATATCAAAACTACCTGCAAATGATGCGGCTTTATATAAGTTCACTAAAGAATAGTGTGATAATTTACCGGGCGCGATTTAATAAAAAAAAGCTTGATCATCCTAAATATGAAAAATGTTAAAAAACAATAGATGCTTAAGCAGTAAACGCTGTTGAGCTACACCAATAGCGTAAGAAAATATGCAGATTACTTATATTCTTATGCGGTTTTAAGAATTAATGACCAGGAGCTGGCACATGAATTAGCCCAGGAAAGTTTTCTTACAGCCTTGGAAAGAATGGAAAATTAAAGGCCCACAGTTTGGAGCGTATCTGGCTGACAGCATGGAACTTCTGGAGCCCAATATAGTTCATCAATCCAGGCCATCAACCATTTAAATTCAGGGTATATTAAACATAAAAAATGGCCGGAAGATTCTTCCGGCCATGATTGCCTTTTGAATTTTTTTATTTCAATTAAATTACCATCCCGTGTTTTGGGGTTTTAAATTTGGATTGAGTGTTAAATCATTGCTTGGCAACGCCCATGTAAACTGGTAGTCACCGGCCGGAATGGTCAAGTTAACGGTACTTGGCCCCGAAAGTAAAAAGGTAGTGTTTTGCGGATCTGTCCGGGTAAATCCTAATCCCCAGCGTTTAAGGTCATCCAAACGGAACCCTTCAAAAGCAAGTTCGCGGGTCCTTTCGCTTCTAATGGTATCTATTAAAGCAGTTGAGGCTAAACCACTATATGTTGTGCCGCAGCGCGCTTGATGCAGGGCATTCAATGCAGTTAGCGCGTCTGCAGGATCTGAATTATTAGCGGCGGCTTCAGCAGCTATCAGATACATTTCAGCAATGCGGAATGGTTTTGGTGCATTTTGGTAACTGGACACAGCTGACCCAGTGTAGAATATTGGGTTACCCGGATATTTATTGATAAGGGTCAGTGTTCCTTTTATGCCATTTATATCTACAGCATCAGATGCAAAATAAGTGCCTTTACGAATATCGTTATTTTGATAGAGGCCAATGATAGCGGCTGTAGGTACATATGAAGGGTTATTAGCACCCAAAGTAGGATCATAGCCTAAATATGAAAAACTTGCATTTGGCTGCTCTGTAGTTGTGTTAGTAAACGGCTGGAATAGAGATTCCTGGATTCCATCATTGGTCCAATAGGATTGAAAATTAGCCAATGTTGTTATCAAAGGGTAAGTGCCTGATGAAATCAATTTGTTGGCTGCAGTATAAGCGCCTGCCCAATCCTGCATATCCAGCCGCACCCTGGCTTCAAGTGCTGTAGCTACGTCAATATTAAATACTGATGAGCCCTGCTGTCCTGGTACGCTTGTTAATAAATTTTCGGCTGTAGTAATGTCTGACAAGATTTGTGTATAAACAGCCTTTACTGTTGACCTATCGGGCTTTGCATCTACGTCATAAACCAAAACAAGCGGCACACCCGGGTCAGTAGCGGCAGTACCAGGGTTGTAAGTTTTAGCATACCTGATCACCAAACGGTGGAAATAATATGCCCTTGCCAGGTACAGGTCGCCTGTATATTGCTGTAAGCTGGCTGCATCAGCAGCACTAGAGGTGGTAATACTTTTAAAACCGGTAATTGCGGCATCAATATTTGCAATGGCGGCATACCAGTTTTCCCAATAGTTTGCCGGGTTATCGGCGCCAAAAAATGATCCCCATCTGTAATACCCTGTATTAGCATTATTATTGGATAAAGTAATATTCAATTCATCCGCCTGTAAATCAGTTACACTTTGCGGCATATCAAAATTTCCTCTTAAAGCCGAATAGGTGCCTGCAACCCATTTTGATGCGTCTTGTACAGTTTGAAAGCCGGTGTTTAGGCCAATAGCATCATGTGGATTTAAATTATTAATTTTTTTGCAGGAATTGCCGACTGCCACGATGATCAACCCTGCTGCTATATATTTATGTAATTTTTTCATCTTTAATATCACTTGAATATGAATTAATATTTTTTACAATGTTGCTTTAACACCTACTGTATATTGCTTGGTGTTAGGATATTGCCCATATACTAAGTTTGTATCAGCTTCGGGATCAGGACCAAAATATTTGGTAACGGTAAACAAATTGCGCCCTTCTACAAATACCTTAATGCTTTTAAATGCTTTAGAATCGCCGGTAACAGATTTTGGAAGCGAATAACCTATATTCAGGTCTTTTAAACGCATAAATGACGCATTTTCAAGCAAGCTTGAGTCAAATTGTTGCATCTGGTAATTGTTAATATCAGGAAATTGTGCATTATCTCCAGGCGCTTTCCAGTAATTTGCTGCAACTTTCAAGGTGTTATACCCTGGGAACACATTCGGGTTTTGATAGAAGTACCCGTCATTACTCAACAAATGTTTCCCTAAATTAAAGTTAAAGAGCGTTTCAATTGTAAAGCCCTGATAACCGGCTCTGAAACCAAAACCACCTGTAAATGGCGCATACTGGCCAATACCTGAATTTTGTTGCAGCGCGTTTTGATCATAGTTACTGGTAACTTCATTCGGGTTCCTGTTGGTTATGGATGGATTTGGGCCGGGCAGATACCATTCAGGCGCACCGGTTTGTTTATTTACGCCTGCATAAAGCGGTAGATAGAAAGTTACAGGCTGGCCCACCACCCATGCCTGCAAATAATTAGGCTGCGGGAAATCCTGCCTTCCATCAAATAAGGCGGTAACTTTATTGTGTGTTATATCGGCATTTACAAAAAGAGTAACATAGCCTTTATGTGCCGGATCTTTCCATGCATCAGCTTCAAAACCTATGTTAATACCTTTGTTTTCAAGCGAACCTGTATTCTGTGTAACAGATGCAAAACCTGATGTATAAGGATATGGCACAGACAAAAGCATGTTTGATGTATTACGGATATAGTAGGAAGCATTCAACCTTATCCTATCTAAAAATGACACATCAACACCAAAAGTGGTTAACTGTTGTTGCTCCCATGTTAAGTATGGATCACCCGGTTGTGTAATAGAATATCCCCCCACGCCATTATAAAAAGAAGTGCCGGATAGTAATGCCAGGCTTTCATAATCTTGTATTTCACCGTTGCCTACTCCATTTATTTCGGCGTTACCTTGTGTACCGGTATTGGCCTTTATAATAAGTCTGTCAATCCACGAAATATCTTTTAAAAAGTCTTCTTTTTTTGCATCCCATGATACACCTCCAGACCAAAAAGTTCCTTCGCGGTGATCAGCGCCAAAACGGGAAGATCTATCAGACCTTATAGAGGCCTCCGCATAATATTTGTCATTCCAGTCATATTCAGCCCTTCCAAAAAACGAGTCAAATGCATACTCGTATTCAGAGCTGCCTATCGCTACTTTGTTTGGAGCATCATTCAATAACAGCAAACGGTCATCCGATAAACCTGATCCGTAACCATTGAAAGCCGATGTAGTTTCGTCCTGATACTCCTGGCCGCCCAGCAAATCAAAATGATTTACGTTGGCTACGTTGAATTTATATTCGATAGTATTGGTAAAAGTTTTTGATACATCCCGTGT
>JABDDX010000026.1:30592-30857 GCA_013287375.1 Bacteroidota bacterium
CCGTGTAAAACTCTGATTTATATTGCCATTACCCGGGTTGGCAATATAGGAAGGAAGTTGTATTGCACTCGCTGTTAGATCTGAAGCATCAACACCGCCCTGAGTTTTAATTGATAAACCTTTATATGGTGTAATCAGTAAGTAGGCTGTAGGATCCAGCTGAATATTGTTGGTAATACCTGGGTTTTGTTGAGCCAGGTACCTTGGATCATACTCGTTTGAGGTAAGCTCAGGTATAATGTCACAATCCCAGTTAAACAATATT